>DNOQ01000496.1 GCA_003501665.1 Bacteroidales bacterium
GATAAGCTCATAAGATCTGGTATTTCAGTCGATAAGGCAAGAAAATCAGTGATGGGTATAGCTGCCCTTCTGACCATGACCGCTCCCCTGACGGCAACAGTATCAACCGTCGGAATGGCAATATTTTTCATGTCACTCATAATGCTTGCCCATGGATTCTGGATTACTAATTATATCACCATAACAAGTGAGCTGTTCGGAAAAAACGCCACTTCAACAGTGGTCGGAATGGCCGGATCTGCCGGTGCAATTGCAGGACTGATCATCAATCCACTGATAGGTGTGGTTGTTCAGAATTATTCGTATTTACCTCTGTGGATTGCTTCAGGGATTCTATATCCGCTGGCTTTTATTTTACTGATCCTGTATATAAGAAGAATCAGGCCGGTGATAATCTCGCACTAATCTGTTGTTTTACAAAAATCATATTCATTTAACTCGTACCTTTCCTTTCGGGAATCTATCAGATTAAATACCCGGAAAGGAGAAAATGGCTGAATTCATTACATGTCGGGATACTGTTCTTGGAATCGATATAGGCTCTGTTTTTGTATCAATTGTGCAGCTTGATACCGATGGGAAGATCCTGAACGAATTTTATGGTTTTCATAAGGGAAATATAAGTGATACCTTATTGAGTGCCGGTCGGATATTCGATCTGTCCCGGATAAGGGCAATTGCATGTACTGATTCTTCAACATGCCTGAATAAAAATCTTGTTTCCGTTTACAATACCCAGGTGGCAATTATGGCTGCTGCAAAGCACCTGTGCAGAAGAGCAGCTTCAGTACTTCATATCGGTGCTGAGAAATTTATGCTGATCAGATTTGACGAAGATGGCATTTATCAGTCCACAAAAACAAACACATCATGTGCCGCTGGTACCGGCAGTTTTCTCGATCAGCAGGCCGGCAGGCTGAATCTTTCAGGCATTGAAGAGCTGTGTGATAAAGCTCTGAAGAACAAAGATTCAATCCCCTCAATTGCCTCCCGGTGCGCGGTATTCGCCAATACGGATATTATCCATGCCCAGCAGAGGGGCTTTTCTGTCGGGGCTATATGTGACAGTCTCTGTAAAGGCCTGTCCGAGAACATTATCAACATTGTTTGCAACAAGGAGACTCCCGATCTTCCCCTTCTGATAACAGGAGGTGTTTCAAGGAATCCGGTTGTCAGGGGATATATGGAGAGACATTTAAAAACCACATTTTTAGTTAACGAAAGTTCTCACCTTTTCGGGGCGATCGGAGCGGGACTTATGCTTCTGAAGGAAAACAAATATCCGAAACCGGTTATTATTTCTTCTTTTTGGGATATTCTTGAGGATACCAGGGAAAAAAAGGAGTATTTCCACGAACCGCTTTCATTAAACCTGAGCAGTTATCCTGATTTTAGAAATGAAGAGTCTTTCCGGATCACACCCGGAGTTTCAAAACATCCGGTTGAAATCGAAATCGATATCTATCGGAAGTTAATTCCCGGTACAATTCTGACGGTATATATCGGAATTGATATTGGTTCAACAAGCACCAAGGCTGTTCTGATTGATGAAAACAAGGATCCTTTAGCGGGTTTTTACACTTATACAGCCGGGAAGCCGGTTTCCGCAGTTAAATCTATCTTTGAAGCTATTGAACTGGTATTTGTTAATAATAATACTGAGCCTGAAATAAGAGGTGTCGGGACAACCGGTTCGGGCAGGAAATTCATAGGGAAAATAATAAACGCTGATCTGATAATTGATGAGATAAGCTCTCATGCCAGGGCAGCTTATGAAATAAATCCCCTGACTGATACCATAATTGAGATCGGAGGACAGGATGCCAAGTTCACTCTTATGCATAACGGGAATGTCACATTTTCCCAGATGAATACTGTTTGTGCGGCAGGTACCGGAAGTTTTTTGCATGAACAGGCAAAAAGGCTGGGTTGTTCATTNNAGGGTATTCGGTCAGTGAGATCCTTGCGACAGCACTTCATTCCGTTACTGAAAATTACCTGAAAAAGGTTGCAACAGAATCGCTTATTGGTAAAAATATTTGTTTTCAGGGTGCCACGGCAAAAAACAGGTCGCTGGTTGCAGCTTTCGAACAAAGATTACAAAAACCGGTCTATGTTTCAAAATATTGTCACCTGACGGGCGCACTGGGAACTGCACTTATGCTTCATGAGGAGGGTATAAAGAAAACAGGTTTCAGGGGAATTGGCCTCTGTCGCGAAGAGATTGCCCTGGAGACCGAGACCTGTAATCTCTGTATTAATAATTGTTGTATCAGTCTCACGACTGTGGCGCGGGAAAAGGTTGCTTACGGATTTGTGTGCGGCAGGGATTATGATACTCATAAATATGTTTCGAGGAACACGACAGGTTTTGATCTTCTGGAAAACAGGAAGGAAATATTTGCTCTTCCTGCCCCTGTTTCTTTTAAGCATGAAGTTACAATCGGGATACCTGCAACCCTTCATATGTTCGAAGATTTACCTCTCTGGCGAAGATTCTTTAATAATTTATCGGTACGTACAATAACCAGCAGGAATTTCAGTGATTCACTGAAAACCGGCAAATGTCTCGCGGGAGCTGAATTTTGTGCTCCGATCAATTCGATATTTGGGCATGTTATATACCTGTCGTCAAAGGCAGATTATATTTTCCTGCCGGTACTTCTGCAAACAAGAGAAAGGCCGAAAGATTCTGAGGGGTATTATTGTTATTACACACAGTACAGTGCATCGCTTGTTTACACTCTTAAAATAAATAATATTCCGGATAAGTGCCTTACTCCTTTGCTGAACTTCCACAAAGGAAAGTATTTTGTTGCAGGAAAGCTCTATCAATGTCTGAAGCCTGTCCTGAAAAACAGCATAAACTATCTGAGTGTGCTCAATGCTTTTAGCGAAGCTATTTCATATTATTCGGACCGGAAGAAAATGTTTGGTGATGTATTCAGGAAAGAATTTCAGCCGGATAAGAATATCTCTGTTGCTTTGCTGGGCAGACCCTACATCGTTCTGTCTCCTGTATTAAACAAGGGAATTCCGGATATTTTTAACAGTCTCGGGATTAAATCTTTTTACCAGGATATGATCCCTTCAAACGAAATCGACCTGGAAGATATTTCTGTTCTTCTAAGAACAGTTCCATGGTATTTTGTTTCAAAGATACTCGGAACAGCCAGGGTGATAGCTGAAACACCTAATCTTTACCCGGTACTGATAACAGCATTTAAATGTGCTCCTGATTCTTTCATAATTGAATATTTCAGGAAGATTTTTGACAGCTGCCATAAGCCTTATCTTATTCTCCAGATAGATGAGCATGATTCTAATTTAGGTTATGAGACCAGAATTGAAGCGGCTGTGAGATCATTCAGGAATCATTCGGCAATATACGGTACAAAACCGGGAATCGGTTCAAAACAGATTTTCCCGCAGATCTCCAGGGAAATTGAAGGCAAGACACTTCTTTTCCCGGCATGGGACCCGATAGTTTCACCATTACTGGTTGCCAATCTTAAAAGAATAGGTATAGATGCCCGCCTGATGAGATCCAGTGAACTGATCATAAAAAAGAGCATGGCACATAATACCGGTCAGTGCCTGCCAATAAATATCATTGCACAGGAATTCATCGAATATATCAGAGAACATAAGCTTGAACCGGAAAATACCATGCTCTGGGCAGTTGATTCAAAGCTTTCGTGTAATATCAGGTTATATCCCCAGTATATTAAAAGTATTCTTGAGAATCACGGGCAGGGAATGGAGAAAGCTCATGTTTATTGTGGGTTACTGACACATCTTGAGATATCCCTTAGCGCCTGCTATTATGCCTACCTTGCTTACCTGCTGGGTGGTCTGATACGGATGGCAGCCTGTAAAATAAGACCTTATGAGGTAAATAAAGATGAAACTGACTGGGCTGTCGGGGAGAGTGTTAAGATCCTCGAAAGTGCATTTCTTGGAAAAAAAGCAATGGAAAAAGCTGTTTCTGAAGTCACCGGGGTGTTTGACACTATAACCCGTATAGAAGGAAACAGGCCAAAAGTAGCCTTGTTCGGCGATTTCTATGTTTGTGATAATGATATCATGAATCAGTGGCTGAACCATGCCATAGAAGAAGCCGGGGGTGAAGTGATAACGACTCCCTATGCTGACTTTGTCAAGATGTCGCTTGACAATTCGATACGCCGTACAATTTACAGGGGAGAATATCTGAAAGCAGCCCAGCACAGGCTGATAAGTTCCTGCCTTAAACTTCTTGAGGACAAATATTACCGTTATTTCGAAAAGTATATCGGACCCCAGAAGGTCATTAATCCCAAGAGTCTTGAGAAGCATCTCGCAGGATTCAACATCAGCCCCTATCACTCAGGTGAATCATATGAAAATATCCTGAAGATATTTTATATCCTCGGGAATTACCCCGATGTATCACTGTTTGTTCAGGCAAATCCGGCTTTCTGCTGCCCTTCACTTGTCACTGAAGCGATGACCGGTGAAATAAAAAAATTAACAGGAGTCCCGGTTGTGACCCTGACCTATGATGGTACAGATGATTACAAGAATGATGTAATTATCCCTTATTTAAAAGGACAGAAGATAACATAACACGTTCACACAATGATAGCAATGATCTGCCAGACCATAAAACGCACAATAGTTAAAATTAATATAATGCCATATGAAAAGCTACCGGATTAAACTTCGCATTCTAACTATACTGCTGTCCTCTGCAATTTTCTATATGGGGCAGGGACAGACAAGCGGTTTCAACGGACCTTTGAAAGTCAGTGAAAAGAATCCACGGTATTTCACCGATAATTCCGGCAGGGCAGTTTATCTTACCGGTTCACATACGTGGAATAACCTTGTGGATATGACATCTTATGAAATTCCGGATAAATTTGATTATAAGGGTTATCTTGATTGGATGAAACGGTATAATCACAATTTAATGAGGATGTGGGCATGGGAATTGCTAAGCTGGAATACTGAAGGGAACAGGGAGAAAAAGCCCCGCAAAATCAGGGTGGAACCTCATCCCTGGCTACGTACCGGTCCGGGACAGGCACTTGACGGTAATCTGAAATTTGACCTGGAACGTCTTAATCCGGATTATTTTTCACGTCTGGAAGAAAGAATTAAACTTGCATATGATGCAGGTATTTATGTATCTGTTATGTTCTTTGAAGGGTGGGGGCTTCAATTTTCACCGGGAGCTTTTGAGAATCATCCTTTTCACCCGGGCAATAATATCAACAATATAAATGGTGATGCGGACGGAGATGGCAAAGCGACTGAGATCCATACAATAAGAGATGTAAGAATTAATTCGATCCAGAAAGCATATGTGATGCATGTGATCGATGTTCTCAACAAATATGACAATGTTCTGTATGAAATTTCGAACGAAAATCATCCTCCTTCCACAGAATGGCAGTATGATATGATAAGGTTTATCAAGAATTACGAGAAGAGCCTTCCGAGACAACATCCCGTTGGTATGACATTTCAATACCGGGGAGGAAGTAACAAGGTTTTATTTGACAGTCCGGCAGACTGGATATCGCCCAACCAGGAAGGTGGGTACCGGGACAATCCCCCACCGGCAGATGGTTCGAAAGTTATCCTGACTGATACTGATCATCTCTGGGGTCTGGGAGGTAATCCCGGCTGGATCTGGAAAAGCTTTCTTCGCGGTATGAATCCCATTTTCATGGATCCTTATGATTGCAGGGTACTGGCAAATGCCTGTGATGAAGCCTGGCTCGAATCAATGCGGAAAGGGCAGGGATTTACCCGCATGATCGCAGACTGTACAGATCTTATTTCTATGGTTCCTAAACCTGAGCTGGCATCAACATCATATTGTCTTGCAAAAACGGGATCGGAGTACCTGGTTTATCTGTCCGATACTACAACAATGACAATGGATCTTAAAAATGCCCCCGGTAAATTTACAGCTGAATGGTTTAATACGGAAACCGGCAAATTCTTCAAAACACAAAGGATTAAAGGAGGCAAAAAAATAACAATGAATTCACCAACAGGAGTTAAAAATACTGTTTTACATCTGTATTTGAAAGCCGGG
>DNOQ01000098.1 GCA_003501665.1 Bacteroidales bacterium
AGTACGACTTCCGCAGGAGTGCTGCAGCGGCCCTGGGTGGCGGTGGTGTGGTTAGCACCGGGAGTGAAGCTCCGGCGGTGCAGGCTGTCAGGCCTGCTGTTACTTCGAAGGCCAAAAAGAAGCCGGCGGGGGGTTGCTGATTTTTTGCGATAACCGAAAATTACTTTACATTTGCGGCTGCGAACACGCGGCCCTATAGTTCAATGGATAGAACGCGGGTTTCCTAAACCTGAAATCCAGGTTCGATTCCTGGTGGGGCTACAAAACAAACCTCTTATTCAATTGCGAATGAGGGGTTTGTGTTTTTATCCTCATGAATTGTACCCCTTTTTCGGGTTGGGACTCAGATCAACTCTGCCCTTCATAAAATTAATCCTGCCCCTGATTCTGCTCCATGATGTTTTAAGTGACAAGAAAAACGCTCCCCTGATGTTTTTGCCGGTTTTGAACAAAAGACTAAAATATCCTGTTTTTAAAGGATAGGCAGGGGTACCTCAGCAGAGTAGTTTTATCACAATTGTTTAACCAAAAATTCAGGATTATGAAAAAGACATTTTACCTGATCATTATTTTAGCAATCCCAGCACTGCTTTTAGCGCAAAAAGAGGTTGAACCGGTACCTCAAACGGAAATGACGGGCATCACTCTTCCCGAAGGTCAGATGTTTGTTTATGACCTCGACAGTAACCGCTATTCAGTTATCAAAATCGGAAAGCATTACTGGATGCAGGAAAACCTTCGCACAACACAATACCGCGACACGACAAACATTGCAACAGGCCTGAGCCCGCAGGATTGGGCGAAAGCAAAGCATGGGGCTTATGCCGTTTACGACGACAAACCAGGTAATATTAAAAAATATGGATTGCTGTACAATGGATATGCCGCCGCATCGGGCAAACTTTGCCCTGAAGGTTGGCATGTTGCAACCGATGCCGACTGGAAGGAACTGGAGAAGTTTTCTGGCATACCAGAGCCGGAACTGGATCGGACAGGAGAAAGAGGCGATATTGCTGGAAACCTGAAAACCAGGGATGACTGGACGCCCTCTTCTTTCGGCAACAATAACGCAAGCGGATTTTCAATTGTCCCGGCTGGTTCAAGGCTCGATAATGGTGAATATTCAACGCTTAACCAATATGGGAACTTCTGGACATCGACAGTATATGATGACCGCTACGGATTGCTTTACCTCTGGAACCACCATGTTAATTACAATTCCAATGCAGTGGGAAGAATTTATACTGTTGCCAATAACGGCTATTCGTGCCGGTGTGTAAAAGACAAACCCGGGAATTCGTCTGAAGATAAAAAGTAAACCAAAATAAACCCCACACAATTATGAATAAAATACAGCGTATTTTCCTTTTTACAGGTTTTAGCTTGATTACGCTTTTCGTTTCCGCGCAGCCTTGCGTACGGGAAGAACTTCAAAAGAAACCCGGGGTATGGAAAGAAGGGATTAAAGGCTCCACCAATAATGTTACTCCTGCCAATCTGACCAAAGAGAAAGAGGTGGTGCAATCCATTTTCGCCATGATAAAGGAGGGCTACAACCCGGTTGGATGTGAAGTAACCCATACCGGTGTTTATGGGTACAATGCGGCAGAAGGCAAAAACTGGGTTGCCGACCCTTATAAATTCAGGGCTTACTTTCTTCGATACCTTTGCGACCCAAACGACAGGCAAAAAAGTTATGTTGAAATATCAACTCCGACTATGCTGTCAATTTCAGTCAACCATTTTACCTATTCAAATGAGGCCATTTACGCTGCCGAGCTTCCCGATGACCATAAGGAAGGTTACATCAGTGTTAAGGAGCTTCCTGAATATAGAAACGGCTATTACTACTGGGAGTCAAAAACTGAATACAATCCCGGGAGTAATTACAACAGTAAAATGAAAAGCTATTACTGGCTTATTTCCTTTAATAACAAGTTGCCTTACAAGCATGTAACCCAAAAGGAATATTTACTGAAAACACTGGCCTCTTTCAAAGCCAGTGTTCGGGAAATAAACGATAATGAATCAAGATACAGAGCAAATTATGCGGGTTTCTCTGAAGACGATAAAAAAGTGTATGACCAGCAGCGCAATTACTATGGCCCTGCCATTCAGAAAATTGAAGATATGTTGATAAGTAAGAGTGAGGCTGAACTGGCATCACCGGCAGTTATTCTGCATCCGGGTGATATGCAACCTTTTTCTGAACTGGTGGCAATGGGGACACCGGGAGCAGACCTCCTGATCAAACCCAATCCCGATTATTATGATAAAACATTACCCAAACATGCCCCCCAGTTTTTTTCAATTAACCTGAATATTTCACATAGCGACCCAGTTTATGAGCATGTTTATGAGCATGTAAGCAAGGCCATCGATATTCAAAAACTCAAAGCCATTCTGGGTGTATCTCCTGGTTGAATGATTCAGTCTCGACTCAGTCCTGCCCAATTGGTACAATGCAATGAATACCACAAAGAGCCATCTCAATCAAAGTATTATGAAAAGATTTGTTTTCCTTTTATTGTTAATCCCGATGTCTGCATTTGCACAGAACAAACCGGAATGTGATGTAAACAGCATCAAGCCAAAATGGTATTCCGCCACCGACTTCTACGAGAAATACGGGGCCAGCCTTCAAAACAAACAGATGATTGCCGGTTACAATGCAGCTGAAATGAAACCTCACCTGCAGGCAGCGCTGAAATGGGTACAAGGAAAAGCAAACGGAATCAGTGGCGCCAAAGAAGCCAGGTATTATAATAATTTCTTCACTGGCAACCCCGATCCGGAATCACTGTATTCAGATCCCTGGTACCATGCAACTGGCAGGCTCGGCTATTTTTACCTTCGGGTGGTAAGTCAACAACTTTATTGTACCAGCGATGGAAGAATGGTGGAATTAAGTGGCCCCGCATTCATTGACGTCAGCTTCAATAATTTTCATCATTTTGCCGATGCCGTTTACAAGAATGATGAGAATGATATAAGCATTCCATACCTCATTGACGGCAAACCGGTTTACAAAATCCCCGAAATAAAACGGTCGGAAGGCAGGGTTGATTATTACGAGTTCCCCGGACCTGTGCCGGAGTATGTTTTCAACTACGATAAATGGGTGTTTTATAACGCCTATATCATCCGTAACAGCGAAAAGCCTTTGTTTATACCGGTTACAAGAAGAGAATACCTGGAGCAATACCTGAAAGACATGGAAATTTTCTATAAAAAACAAATTGAACTGGTATTGCAGTACACAGTAGTTTCACCTCCAGAAGAGTTTGACCGGGAATTAAATGAGCGAATAGCCGAAATTAAAAAACTAACTGCTGAGGGAGCCTGGGGTTATACAAAAGAGAACATGGAGCAGCGCATAAAAACAGCAGAAGAATTTTACAGAAATAAAAAAGCAGAGGAGGTTAATAAGGTCAAAACACTGACGGAGCAAGTGGATAATGACTATGCAGAAAGTGTTCAAATGATAAAGGATTATCTCCAGAAGCAATCGCCCGGTGTTCTTGTTAAACCGGTGAGGGATGTCATTACAGTTGGAAATTATGACCCGGCTACAGTCAGGGAAATGCTGAAATATTTCTATGACCTTGGGGGAGAACGCACCTGGGGGAAAAACACCCGGGTTTGTTTTATCAATAAGGATTATTTCAACAATTCGCTGCCTCCCGATGAACCGCAGTTTATCGCCGTAGAGTTTGCCAACCTCGAAAATGTGCATAAAAACCTGAACGGAATTGTGGCTAATATCAATAAGGATTTTGATTTCTCCGGTTTGAAGGTGTTGCTTTCCGGTAACAAGAATATGGGGCCTGCCGCACAACCTGCCATACTAGCAAAAGCAGGCGGAAATAAATTTTTACCCAAATCAGACCAGTTGCCCAAGCTCCCGTTTGCACTGGCGCCTGTAAATAACCAGGCCGGAGTAAATGTTTTCGGGCAAATGCAATCGCCCGGATTTAACAAGGCCCCGGTTCAAATTAAATTTCCTCCTCCATCGCCATTATTGCAAAATATTCCTTCGTTGCTTACTGCAGCAGATTATAAAAAATACGTAGCCGGACTGCAACAATCTGTAAAAAATGCGATGCCGGCAAAAAATATTAATTATTTGGATGAGTTTTGTACCCTTAACAAAGTAACCACATCGGAAGACTTGGCAAGAAATGGCATAGGCGCCTGGTTATCAGGCAATCCTTCTGCTGCTTTGTATTTTCATGCCAAAGCCGTGGTGGGCAATATCAATGATGGATTATCGGCGAATAATTTTGCAGCTTATTTACTTAAAAGCGGTTATCCCGAAAAAGCTTTGCCCATTTTTCAATACTGGCTGGCAAAATATCCTGAAAACACACTTCTGCTAAGCAACGCGGCCAATTCATATTATTTTCTTGGCGACTTTGACAAGTCAATACAAATGGCCAAACAATGCGTGGCTATTGATTCGCTGCACCCGGGCGCTAACAAACTGCTGGCTTTTGGTTATTATAAAAGTGGAGAGAAACTGTTGTGCAAGGGTGCCTTGGAACGCAGCCTGAAAAGCTCCTACGACGAAGAGGTCATTTCGATGCTTCTGGAGCTGGACCCGAAAAGTAAAATTAGCAAACTGCTGTATGAAGGCCGAAAAAATGTAGTTGAACCAATGCTGCTAAAGCGGTTTCAACTGCCTGAAGCCATCAGCGGCATTGAAGAGGCCGAATTACAACGCAATACTATTCTTGAAGTTCGTGAATCGCTCAACAGTACAATAGAGGCCATAGGCAACAAACGACCGGTGGTTGATTTGGACGCCCTGGCACAGAAGAATTTTGAATTGATGATGAAAAGCAGGTCGCTTCCCCTGATACAAATAATAGCTCAGGCAATTGTTTTTGAAAGCGCACAGGAATACCACAAGGAATTTGCTGAAGAGCAGCAATATTTTGGACAGCAATTAAAGTCAAAATCCAAAGATTATTATACCCTAACAGGCGCTATCGTCAAGCGCTACAACGAACAAATGAGCAAATATGAGGCGGGCGAAGATGAAGACCCGGAATTGCAGCGGCTGGAAAAAGCAAAATGCATGGAGCTGAACAAAGCCATGAACGATTACCTGCAGGCTACTGCACCTCTGGTCAACCAGTTTGCAGGCAGATTGGAATATATCAGCCGCCGTCATCACAGCACCATTGCCAATTGGATGCCCCAATGGCTGCAATCGGATGAAGCTGCTGATTTCCCCGGTACACAAATCAGTTATCTGCAGAGCATGAAAAATATTCTGGATATGTATCCGCTGAACACTCCCACTGATTGCAGTTACTTAAACTTAAATACCAACGACACCATTAAGGGTAAATTAATGATCTGGGAAGAGAAGTTTTGCCCTGTTAAATTCAGTGTCGGGTTTGGTTTTGGTAAAGTCGGGGTTCAGTGTAATACTTTTTCACTCAGTGGGGGCGAAGTATTACAGGGTGAATGGGAAGTGAAGTTAAATGATGAATGGAATGCGGTGGAAGAAACTACAATTGCCGCAGGGGCAGGCGCAAGCTGGACGCTGGGCGACTCCGACATAGCCGGCATTGAAGCAGGTGTTAGCAGTAAATTATATGTGAAATGGGGGAAGAATAAGGCGACCGGTGAATGGGAACTTATGGATGTGGGCAATAAAAGTGATGCTACGGTTACAGGTAAAATTGGCAGTGCTGATGTGGAAGTGAAACTTGCCGAAGTATCAATAGGCATTCGTTCGGGTATTTCGTCTGATGGCCTTATCAATAAGTTACCGGTAATGAAATAATGTTAACCGAAGCCATTTCCAAACCTGCCTTATACGCATTTATTCAACATTCGGTAATGGACAGCGAGCGTGCCTGAATTGAACCCCTGTGAGTATAATTTATTCTCAGTTGATAAAGACCGCTTCGTTCCTGTAATTGATGACTATCGTTACCAGTGTTCCGGCAGGCTGGCCGCTGTCGTCGGTAAGGTCGGAGACATTGTAGCTGTAAGTATCCTCATAATACCTGTTGCACAGTTCGAACAGTTCGTTCATCAGTTTCATTCCCCTGCCTGTCGAACCGCTCTGCTCCTCTGCTGCGCGTGTTCTGCCGATGCCGTTGTCCTTCACCTCAATCGTGAGCTCATTGCCGCTGCCCCTGACTTTGATTGCCAGGTGACCACCTTCCTCGAGTCCTGCAAGACCGTGTTTTACTGAATTCTCTGCAAAGAGCTGGATGACGAGCTTGGGAACAGGAAGATCGGCATTGACCTCCTCAGGCATGTCAATTACATATTCGAAACTGTTTCCAAACCTCATCTTCTCAAGTGCGAGGTACTCCTTGCAAAATCCGAGCTCCTCGTCCAGGGTGCGCCTTGATTTGCCGGCGGAGAGCAACAGCTCGCGGTAGAGACCGGAGAACCTGAGCAGACTTTCCCTGACCTTATCCTTGTCTGACAGCTCAACTAGATGCAAGACTGAGTTGAGAGCATTGAGGGTGAAGTGAGGGTCGAGCTGGTTCCTTATCAATGCCAGTTGCAACTCGGAGATCTTTTTTCGCTCCTCCTCCCTTCTGAGGAGCGCCCTCTTCTGTGTGTACTGAATCAGCAGTACGAATGCTATGAAGGCGCCATAGATAATCGGGTAGAAGGCGAATGAGGCATAATAATAGGGATTTGGACGATATTCCAGGATGGCCTGCCTTGTGCCCGACTGCAGAAAGATTTCAGGCCACTCAGCCTGGTTGTAAATTATGGAGATTTCCGGTTCATTCTTATAATCCCAGCCTATGTCAGCCACTGCAGGCCGGGTAAATCCGGACCGGTACACTGAAAATTTCCCGGTCTCAATGCTGAAGATGATGATTTCCTGTGATCCGTCAAGGTCAATATCCCTGGTTGTAAGATTTGGTGAGCCGATATAATCGATAACCCGTCTGATCCTCTTTTGCTTATCGAGCAGGACGATTCCCCTGTCTCGTTCAAGCAGTGCATATACAGGTTCATTTTTCCTGTTCACCGTCATCAGGCTGTTGTATGCTGATGCCTTGACGGGTGTCCTGCCTGTAACGGCGCCGTTTATTCCGAATGACCATAAAACAGCAGTGGAGTCAGGTTCAACACTGCTAACCAACAGGTCTGTCACGGTATTCCCATTGGCGTGAAGCACCATGGGTTTTACCAGGGCGAAACTGCCCCTCAGCTCAACAGGGTCAAAGATGAAGCGGAGGTTACGGTCAAGAACTGTCAGCCAGGCCGACTGGTCATGGT
>DNOQ01000356.1 GCA_003501665.1 Bacteroidales bacterium
ACCTTCAAGGAAGAAATAAGCGTTTATTTTGAAATCAATCCTCATGATGGATTATTGGAGACACATGATGTTGATGAATCGCTGAAAGAGAAACTCAAGTGTCTGATCTTTATTCCGGTAATTTCCCGCACATACTGCGATCCGAAATCATTCGCCTGGGAACATGATTTCAGGGCATTTGTGGAGCAGGCATCCCAGGATCAATTCGGATTGAAGGTAAAACTGCCAAATGGAAATGTAGCAAGCAGAGTGTTGCCAATTCGTATTTACGATCTGGATAATAGTGATATCAAATTATGTGAGTCAATTCTTGATACAGTGCTCCGCGGGATTGAATTTATTTATAAGGAACCTGGAGTTAACAGGCCCCTTAAGCCTGACGATGATGCAAAGATAAACCTTAACAAAACAAAATACCGGAACCAGATAAATAAAGCAGCCAATGCTATCAGAGATGTAATTACAGCCTTGGAGAATCATGAACATAAGCCTGAGATAGTTACAAAAGATATATCTAAACCGGTTTCAATTCCGCTTAAAACAAACAAAACAAAAATCATTGCCGGATCTTTAGTATTATTGGCATTAATAGTACTTGGATATATCTTTATTCCAAAACTATTTAGATCATCAGGAGCCCTGAATATATTAATTCAATGCTAATTCCACATGTGGAAAAAAATCGTTTATCTGACCATAATACTGCTGATTTCATCATGCACGGATGAAATTAATTGTCCGGGCTTTCCTGAAAAATATTTGGTTTGGATGCCCTATATACGGGGTGAAGAATTTTTATTAACAAACGGAATTGATACGTTTAAATTTATAGTGGAATCGGTAGATATAACAAAGGCTTATACAGCAAAATGCCTAAAAAATTGGGAATGTTCTTGCGATTGTTATGCAATCTTCACTATTACAAGTACAAATGATTTCTTTCCAACGATTGATATTTCCAGCGATACTTACTCTTATGGGGCAGATTTTAGAATTGCTTTCCAGACTGATTCAGGAGTAGATATTTTGCAATTCCGGGATAATAATGGGGAATCTTTTTTGACATATTGGCCATATCAACATAACGAGTTCTTAAATAGTTATGACAATGGGTACAAAATATTTAATGATGTTATAAAAATAGAATCTGATACATTGTTGCTTCCTGAAATTCTACTCTCTGAGACGCAAATTTATCAGATATATATTGCAAAAAAGGTTGGAATTATTCAATTTACAGATCGCTTCAACCATAAAACATGGAGTCTCATTGAATAATAGTATAGTGGGCAACAAGTAGAGTAAATAAAGTTTCTTGTTACGATTTTTGATACTCAGCGGCATTTCCTTCCAGCTACTAACTATAGCATGCAGCGAGACATATTTATACCATTGGAGATGATGCTTCCTTAACGCCTCATCAACATACATCAGATTTAGTTAATAGTTAGAATGAGATGAAATAAATTTGACTTTGTCTTTTGCCTGGCGTAAATTTGTTTTTAGCAGATCCGGCTCACACACATCTGTATAATACAGATTCCTCTTAACGCCAGAGGATTAAGTTTCTTACTTTCAGGTTTTGGCTTTATGCCTGTTTTGTTATTCAGTTATTTATTCTTAAGATAAAACTTCAGGAAATTTCGTTATGAAACCTTCATCCCGCCTAAGGCGGGACAAAAGCTCATGAAAAAATATACAATCATGAAGGTTCCATATGAACCACTTAATTTACAACAATATACTAACATTATTTTCATATGAAATCTAAATTGCATTATTTGAAATTAAGGACCGGTGCTTTTGTAATTATGACGGTCATTCCAATCCTGAGTCTTCAGGCGCAGGATTATCTGATAAGCTTTGAAGCTTCCAGCGACACTATAACCTTAGAATCGGTTATAGTTGAAAACCTGACCCAGGGTACAATACTGGAAATGAAAGGAAACGAGGTGTTGCATCTGAAGGGAGTTGTCCCGGTATTTGAAACAATAAGTGATAATGAAACAGGCATTATAACTTTTTACCCGAATCCTATGAAAGAATATGCGAGAATGCAATTTGTTTTGCCTGAACCTGGTGAGACCAGGATTAACTTTTATGATCTTTCGGGGAGGCAGATATTGCAGACCAGAGATAAACTTTCAAACGGTGAGCATATTTACGGGATACAGGGTCTTGAAGAAGGTATATATTTTGTAAGGATTATCTCCGGCAAATATTCATACAGCGGCAGGATAATATCATCCGGCTCAAAAAGGGGAATTGCAAAAGTAGTTTATGAGAATACAATGGCAATCGGGGGAAAGCAGATTGACACAAAAGAAACAAAAGGCACAAATGCGGAAAAAGTTTTTCAATATACAACCGGTGATATATTGAAACTGACAGGCATATCAGGTAAATACAGAACTGTGATGACAGTTGTTCCAACAGAAGGAAAACCCATCACATTTAGCTTTATTGCCTGTACCGACAAGGATTTCAATAATTATTCAATTGTTCAAATAGGCCTCCAGACCTGGATGGCTGAAAACCTCAAAACCACTAAATATAACGATGGTACGGCGATCGATAATTTAACTGACGCATCAGCATGGTCTTTCCTGTATTCTCCGGCATACTGCCTGTGGGGTAATGATGCAGCAAATAAAGATGTATATGGAGCTTTATACAACTGGTACGCCGTAAGCACAGGCAAACTGTGTCCATCAGGCTGGCACGTATCCACGGATAACGATTGGAAAGTGCTGGAAGGGTATATTGTTGGTGATTCTGACGCAAACAAACTGAAAGAGACCGGTACAACCCACTGGCCGAGCCCGAATTCAGGAGCAACCAATGCAACCGGTTTTACAGCCCTTCCGGGAGGCCACCGCGGCGATCTGGGTTCATTCTACGCAAAAGGAGACAATGGCCAGTTTTGGTGCAATTCAGAGTACTCTTATACTAATGCCTGGAACAGGGGTATTATAAACGAATTTTCCACGGTAGTCAGGAAAAATAATAGTAAAGTGAATGGCTTTTCTGTCCGTTGTTTGAAGGATTTTAAAATAGTCTTAAGAATTCTGGATGCTACTTCCTGGACTCCGGAAAATCATAACTTAAGTACAGTCTCAAATGCTGTTATAAAACTATATACCAGTAAGGCATCCTTTGATAACAATCTCCCTGAGTTTACAACAACGTCTGACGCCAATGGAATGGTACAATTATTGGCTTTGCCGGTTCAAAATCAATATTCTTACCTCCTGATTGTAGAGAAAGGTGATCTGAAAAACATAAAAGATGGTTACATAATAGGCGGTGTATTTAATAACTCGTTCGACATCTTTGCCTGGCCAACCCAGACGGGTGCTTATATCGGCGCTTTAAAATACATTGATGTAAATGGCGATAAAGTAATAAGCCCGGATGACAGAATCTGGTATGATACATTAACTGTAAATGAAGACCAAACTGCCGCTAAAATTGTTATAATCGGAAAATGACGAAGCCATTCTTCGCTTCCTCCTTCATTTCGGACTTCGCCCGACAAAGTCGGCTACCTCCTACGAGGTCGGAGGTCAAAGAAAGCTCCGGAAGTCAAAGAAGGCTTCGGAGGTCGAAGGAAAATTTTAAAGCTTGTAAACCTTTTATTGCCGGATCGATTTTAGCTCTTGTTCGTAAGAACGGTTGAGCAATACCGAAAAACAATGTAAACTAATTCTGTCTCAATACTATAGTTCAATCCGGAATTCACTATAATTAACCTGAGGAGAAGACTCAACTTTAATTGATTTTACAACACTACGGCCAGGTCCCCTTCTGCACCATTCAACAAAAGCATCCAAATGTTCCTTGTATCCTTCAGCTTCTATATAAACACTCCCATCGGATAAATTTTTAACGAAACCGGTAATCCCCCTGATTATCGCTTCATTTGAAACATTCCATCTGAATCCGACTCCCTGAACCCGTCCTGAAATATATATCATATATAACAGCTTATTCTCCATCGCCATACAATTTTAATAATAAAACCTGAATGTCTTGTTAATATGATTCTGAATTATTGACTGATAATATTACGCCAATCGAAAAGGAAGCAAAAAA
>DNOQ01000253.1 GCA_003501665.1 Bacteroidales bacterium
GCCAAATCCGGTTTATTGGGGCCGGTACGGATTGAAATTTACCGGTAATTATCGTAATTCCAGCCGTAGAGACGCCCAAATTGGGCGTCTCTACGGTTTGGAAATGATAAAAAACCTTCGTAAAATTGTATCCTATTTCGACCATTTTCATAATTAATTAATAATCAACAACATGAAGACTCAGGATTACATTAACCGGGAAGATAAATTTGGTGCACATAATTACCATCCGCTTCCTGTGGTCCTTGACAGAGGAGAAGGTCCTTTTGTATGGGATGTTGAAGGGAAGAGATATTACGATTTCCTGTCGGCCTATTCAGCTGTTAACCAGGGGCATTGCCATCCCGGGATCATTAAAGCCCTGACAGATCAGGCAGCAAGGCTTACTCTCACATCAAGGGCATTTTATAATTCTGTTCTGGGTGAATATGAGGAATATGTAACCGGATACTTTAAATACGATAAAGTTCTCCCGATGAACTCAGGGGCTGAAGCCGACGAAACAGCGCTTAAGCTCTGCCGTAAATGGGCATACAAGAAAAAAGGTATTGAACAGAACAAGGCAAAAATAATTGCATGTGCCGGTAATTTCCATGGCCGTACCATCACAATTATTTCAATGTCTACCGATCCCGATGCAACGAATGATTATGGTCCCTTCACACCGGGCTTTATAATCATACCATACAATGATGTCGATGCCCTCGAAAATGCCCTAAGTGATCCTGATGTTGCCGGATTCCTTGTTGAACCGATACAGGGAGAAGCAGGTGTTTTTGTACCTGATGACGGATATCTCAGAAAATCCTATGACCTCTGCAAAAAGCATAATGTTCTTTTCATTGCTGATGAAGTTCAGACGGGTCTCTGCCGCACCGGAAAGCTTCTCGCCTGCGACCACGAAGGCGTTCGCCCTGATATACTGATCCTGGGAAAAGCACTTTCAGGAGGTGTAATGCCCATATCTGCTGTTCTGGCCGATGATGATATTATGCTTACAATTAAACCCGGAGAACATGGCTCCACATTCGGAGGAAATCCACTTGCAGCAAAAGTGGCAATAGCATCTCTCGAAGTTCTTAAAAACGAAAATCTTGCAGAAAATGCAGATCGCCTTGGCAAGATTTTCAGGAATGAAATGAAGAGCATAAAATCAGACATGATCGAACTGGTTCGTGGAAAAGGACTGCTGAATGCCGTGGTAATAAAGCCAAAAGGAGGTAAAACAGCCTGGGATGTCTGTCTGGCCATGAAAGATAAAGGTCTGATTGCAAAGCCCACTCATGAACATATTATCCGTTTTGCCCCTCCCCTTGTAATTAATGAAGAACAGTTGATGGAAGCTGTTTCTTATATCAGGGAGGCTTTTAAACTTTTTGAATAACATATTGTTTTAATTCTGTATATTGAAATTTTCAGAAAATATTCTGAGATAAAAAAATTTCTATGGACAACCGGAAGCAGATTCAAAATTCTCTGATACTATCGCTTTTAATGATGCTGTTATTCATTTCAGCATGTAAGCAGAGTCAAAATGTCACTAACCGGGAATTAAGGAATCACATAAAATATCTTTCATCAGATAACCTGAAAGGAAGGCTGACGGGATCTGAGGGAGACAGTCTGGCGGCTGAATATATCAGGAATGAGCTTATTTCATACGGGCTGGTGCCTTTGTCAGGAGACGGATTTCAGAGATTCAGTGTAACAGGCAGGCTCATTCCCGGAAAAGATAATTCACTTATAATCAATAGCAGGCAGTATATTTTTGAAAAAGATTTTATGCCCTTTGCATTTAGCTCCGGTTCCGCAGAGGAGTCAGAGATAGTATTTGCCGGATATGGCTTTGCAATAAACGAAGACAGTCTTAAATGGGATGATTACCAAGACATTGATGTGAATCACAAATGGGTGTTGATTCTTAGGGCTGATCCCGAGGCAGATAAATCAATAAGCCCGTTTATTCCATACAGCAGTGATCGCGGGAAAGCCCTTCTGGCAAAAGATCTGGGTGCGGCAGGAGTTTTGCTTGTATCGGGTGCTTCATTTGATCCGCTGGATACTTTTGAATCCCTTAATCCGTCTGACTTTCCTGTCGGGATGCCGGCTCTCAGGATTAAAAGAGAGGTCGCCGACCTGATCCTTTCAGCCCGTAATACAACTGTAACGGAACTTGAGAAAAGGCTGGGCGAATCGGGAAAACCTTACAGCTTCAGAACAGGTATTAAAGTCAGTGCCACCACCGAAATAATCAGAGAAATGAGTGCGACACGTAATGTTGTAATGATGCTTCCGGGCGAAGATGAGGTTTTAAAAAACGAATATGTCATATTGGGAGCTCATTACGATCATTTGGGAATGGGAGGCAAAGGATCTTCGAGCATGTTCGGGGATACTTTGGCAGTTCATCCGGGCGCAGATGACAATGCATCAGGGGTAGGACTTATGCTTGAACTGGCGGAAAAATTTGCATCAACAAAAGGAAGTCATAAGAGAAGCATGATTTTCATAGCATTCTCAGGAGAGGAACTGGGCCTTCTGGGATCAAAATATTTTGCTGAGAATCCGGGAATTGATCTTTCAAAAGTAAATGCAATGATCAATCTTGATATGGTAGGAAGATTGTCCGAATCGAAAGTTCTTCAGATAAGCGGCGTCGGTACCGCTGAGGGACTTAAAGAACTTGTGACAGCTGTTAATGATACCAGTTTGCTCAGTCTGGCATTCTCCGATGAAGGATCCGGCAGATCAGACCACACTTCATTTTACGGAAAGAATATTCCCGTGCTTTTTTATTTTACCGGGGCCCACTCCGACTATCACAAACCGGGAGACACATGGGATCTGATAAATTATACAGGTATGGTATCTGTTTCAAATCTGATATATCAGGTCACAAGTGAACTTGCCAGAAAACCTGAAAGGCTTCAGTTCATGGAATCTGGTCCAAAACCGGAAACAATCAGGAGCATACGTAAAAAGAGTGTCACACTGGGTATTATGCCCGACTTTGCAGGAATAGTGAAGGAAGGCATGAGAGCTGATGAAGTTTATCCTGGCAGACCCGGAGCTCTGGGTGGCATGAAAAAAGGAGACATAATAATTGCTATAAACGGTAAATCAGTTAATAATATCCAGGATTACATGATCAGAATGGGACAGGTAAAATACGGCCAGCAGATCACTGTCGAAGTATTAAGGGATAACAAAAAAATAAGCCTCCTGATTCAACTTTAGTTCAGTATTAATAATTTGTTTCAACAATAATGAAACCTTCATCCCGCCTAAGGCGGGACAAAAGCTCATGAAAATAATTCACGTCATGAAGGTTCCACTCGAACCATTTAATTTACAACAACATAGTAATATTATTTTCGAATGAAAAAATTCCTGATCTGGTTCCTTGCATTCTTATTAACTATTCTGGCTGCTTATTATCAGCGCAAAACAGGACCCACATATCCGCTGAGAATCGATGCTGTAGTTAATGGCACAAACTATGAACTTAAGCTTGTCAGAAGTCTGGGACTTGATGAAAGGCCGGAGGTGAAGCTTGGAATAAATGATACAACCATAAATGCCACTCTCTTTTATAAAAGGTTCCGCACTGATGATGAATACAGTCAGGTCCCGTTCAGTTATAAGATATATCCTGTTAATTCCTTTGTAATGAACAGGATATTCAATATGACTGAGGAAAGTGGTTTTTTTGCGGAACTACCCCCGCAGCCACC
>DNOQ01000431.1 GCA_003501665.1 Bacteroidales bacterium
GATAGAGTTAAATCAAGCATTGATATTAAATGATAATCCTGAGGAAGAGTCATATATACTATCTGCAGCTGGTGAAAATAATGATTTCATTATTGCATATACACCCTCCGGTAAATCAATAGAAATAGATTTGACAAAAATGAATTCTGAAAATGTCAAGGCATACTGGTTTAATCCGAGAAGTGGAAAAATTAAACATATAGGTGATTTCGAAACAGATATGCCTCATGAATTTCAACCATGGTCTAATGGCTGGGGAAGCGATTTTCTGCTAATTATAGTAAATAAAAACTCATCCTATGATTTTTCAAAATTTAATAACTAAAGGTTGAGACAGGCGTATTTTAAGGGGAATTAAGAATAATTAGCATACTACCCGGAACTGCCTTTTTTTAAGATAGTCATCACCCTTTCCCGGAAGATCCGCCCGATAGGCAGTTCATTATTTTTTAGCATGATATGCACTGAGCTGTACCCTGTTATCTTTTCAAGATTAACGATATAGGATTTATGAATCCTCAGAAAGTGATCACCTGAAAGCTTCTGTTCAAAATCTAACAGGGAGTCGCGGACCAGGTATGTCTTTGAGACAGTCACTACCTTGACATACTCTCCGAAGCCTTCAAGGTATAGCAAGTCATCATAGGAAACCTTATAAATATTCTTGCCGTCCTGAATGAAAACATGTCTGTTCTCTGCTGATTGAGGCTGACCGGCTGAATTCTTATGGAAGGGATTGGAGCGGTTGCAATACCTGTTTATCGCCTTCAGGAACCGTTCAAACGATATTGGTTTGAGCAGAAAATCTATTACATCAAGGTCATATCCTTCAATGGCATATTCCCTGTAGGCCGTGGTGATTATTACATACGGGGGATCTGGCAGGGATTTCAGAAAATCAAGTCCCGTAATTTCAGGCATATTAATATCCAGGAACATAAGGTCGATATGCCCCCTCTTCAGGAATTCTACTGCCTTCAGTGCATTGCTGCATTCACCCGCAACTTCGAAAGAGTCAAGCTTTGAAAGATGAGTCTTAATGAGCTTTATTGCCAGAGGTTCATCATCAATAATCAGACATCTTGTTTTCATACACCATGCTTCTTTAAAGCTGCAACTTGAGAGATACAGAATAAGTGGATTCCGAACGATGAATCTTCAGATCGTATCGATCCTTATAAATCAACTGGAGGCGTTTTTTTGCATTTTCAATTCCAATCCCGCCGGTCTCTTCACTCATCTCCTGCCCTGCAGGTGTGTTATTTTCAACCTTGAAATCAATAAACCCGTTATTTGCATCTATAGAAATATTTATCCACGAATCACCGGAAATTCTCGCAGCACCATGCTTAAAGCTGTTATCAATGAATGTGTGCAGAAGCATCGGGGCGATTTTCTGGTTATCAACATCACCGGTGATCTCCAATTGGATTTCGCTTGAACTAAATCTTACTTTCTGCAGTTCAATAAAACTATTCAGAAAATCGATCTCCTTTGAAAGGAGGACTTTATCCGAGTTACAATCGTAGATTATATAGCTCAGCATATCTCCAAGCCGTATAATCAAATCCGGTGTCTTATCAGACTTTTCAAGGGCCAGGGAATATAGATTATTAAGGGTATTGAAGAGGAAATGAGGATGCAACTGGCTTCGGAGAAGTTTCAGCTCGGACTCTTTAAGCTTCAGCATGGCATTAAGTCTGTCATTGTCAAGCTTCTGATGATAAATGAAATCCTCCTTAAGATGAGATGCGATTTTGAACCATGCCAGTGGTGCCAGTCCGAATACGAATATCAGCATCGAGGCAAAATAATTATAGAAGGAATATGACTCCGGATGATGGCTGATGTAAGCTTCAACAATTCCTGCTCTTACAAGGTATGCCAGAAGCGGGTAAGCCAGGATGGTCGACACCAGCAGGATTGCAAAATGGTAAAACCTGTTTCTGAAATAATATCGCGGCAGAAGGAAGTCTGTGACAAAATGTGTCACCAGAACCACCCCTGGCAGATAGGCAAGGTTAGTCAGGAATGAGTTCAGGAAGGAATTTTGCACTTCAGCCTCTATCAGGCCAGTCGCGGTTAAAAGGAATGATCTTGCATAAAAACGCTGGATTGAAAAGAATAATAAATAGAGACCCCAGTATGCAAGATATAAATACAATCTGCCACGTGGTTTCTTAACTGCCTCTTTAGTAAACTCCATCATAAAAAAGGTTATCTGTAATCAAAGATACCGTCATTATCCTGAAATCACAGATGGTAAAAAGAAAAAGCAGTGAACTGCATGAATTTGTATATGAACGGCACATTTTCCCGAAATCATTGCCGAAAACGTCGTTCACTTACTTTATAAGAGCTTTCACATCAATTATTTGACAGGGTTGAAAGTCTTTAATATTATTGACACGGATTTCAAAAACACTTTATATGAAAGGAAACACTGTCATATTTTATCCTACCATATTTCTATCATTATCTCTAAGTATAAACAAGTCTCAAATCATATGGCAATGAAAACTTTACAAAAAACTCTTATTATCTGTTTCTTCACAATTTCATTGTGTGCAGAATCCCAGGTGCCGCCGCCACCACCACCACCTCCTCCTGCCTCATCATTTCATGTAAACAGGGCTGACAGTCTGCTGCGTGCAGGAAGTGTAGTACAGGCAACAGAAGAGTACAGGAAAATGTTGGCAAAACACAGTTATGACCTGTCGAACATCTACAATTACGCTTGTGCACTGTCTCTGGCCGGACAACCAGACAAGGCAATAAGCTACTTAAACCTATTGGCTGGGATTAACCCCTCCGTTTCCGCTCTGACTGACCCTGATCTGCTCGCAGCCCGCGAATCCGAAGGGTGGGAGGATTTTGAGAACAGGCTTATCGAAGCCCTGAATGAAAAAAACGGCCACCTCATTAAAGATACAGACTATGCCAGTTCGCTGTGGAGACTCCTTTGCCTTGATCAGGCAGGGTTTTATGAAATGGGTATAGCGGTCAGGAATCTGGGACCAGGCTCTCCTGTTGTAACAGCACTCAGAAGGATGCAGGCCCTGCAGAATGAAAAGAACCTGGCAGAACTGGAGATGCTCCTTGATGCTAAGGGATGGCCTGAANNCAAATGTCAAGGCACAGGAAAAATATATAAAGCTATTCGAGGATGCATGCAGAAGGAATGAGGGAAACTGGCAGCAGTATGCCCTGATGTTCGACCGCATGAGAATGAACCAAAATCTCCCGCAGAGGTACGGAACTCACCCAATTCTCGACAACAAAGCAACTGGCGAGTTGAAACTCTATCCACTTGAGGATGAAAGCCGGGTTGACGAATGGAGAAAAGAGAAAGGACTTGAACCGTTGAATGAATACATGGCGCGTGCAGGTATCAAAAGATAGCACCGGGATGATAAACGGCACATTAATCATATTGGAAATTTAATCTGAATTGATTATGAAAACTGTAACAATTGTAGTAGCAATGATGATGACGGCCGGATTGTCCGGCCAGGGAATTGAAAATTCTTTGCCAGGCTGGGCAGGTTCAGGTAAAGAAATGATCATCTTCACATACTACCGGCAGTTAATCCCCAATCTTGAAAGCGTTACCTTCATCTCAAATGATAAGGTACTTTATGCCACTTTTTTTAGCAGCCTCGACAATGGTGCACTCCGGAATTTAAAATCTCAGGTTAAAAGTGCTGCCGAATTGCTTTTCAGGATTGCATTTAAAAAAAGGACAGTAAGATACATGAATGATAAGGAAATAATTATTCCAGTAAAACTTGCAGATGGACGAAGTCTCTATTTATTCCCTGAGCACAAGCTGATTATTGACTATGCCGGAGGTGCCCGTATTTTCCCGCTGATCAGGCCCATATTGATAACAGAATCGAAATTGTCAGTATGGTTAAGAATAACGATATGAGGAAATGGAATTGCAGATGAATATCCTTGATTTCACCAGGGACGATCTCGGCAGGATAAGACACTTGCAGCACGGGAAATTGATTGATATAACCAAATAGACAAATATGAGATTACGGACTACACTTATTCCTGCTATCATCGCAGGGGCATGGTTTTTGGGCGGTACCACAGATTTTCATGGTTTGGATCCTGCTGCAAAACGGACGGAAATGACTATCCAGACCAAACAGTACACATATACCGAAGAGCAACTGGCTGCCATGATGGCCATACCGGCTGCGCTTGAAGGTTATCGCCCGAACCAGCTTGGTCCTCTTTCAAGAATTGACTCATCCGGAAATGTAGTAACAACAGACAGCACTTTTACTGTCACAAAGATGAAAATACCATGCAATGGGGTGATGATAACCGGCTGGCTATACCTCCCTCCCGGAGATGCGAAATGCCCTCTGGTGGTGCTGACCAACGGAGGTGGTAACAACGTGCGCGCTATAAAGTCCTTCTCCGATTTCATGGCTCCGATACTGGCGCACTGCGGTTATGCTGCCTTCGTCCATGACAAAAGGGGCACGGGGGAATCTGAGGGAGACTATGTAAAGACAACTTATGATGACTATATAAATGACGCAGGTACCTGTGCAAATTTTCTGGCAGAACACCGCAGGATCAATCCTGACAAGATCGGAGTGATGGGAGCCAGCGAAGGAGGCAGGATAGCCGTGGTGGCTGCCAGCAGGTTTCCGGTGTTCAGCTTCGTGATAAGCCAGTCGGGAACCATGGTTGGCGCTATTGATGACAGGATGAATGCCCAGATCAACGGCATGATAGACCAGGGAACAATTACTGATTCTATTGCTGACCTGGTAAGACCGGTATGGAGAAGATCGTTCGAGGCCTGGGCCAGCAGGGATCCGGAAAAACATTCCCGGATTGACCTGGAAATAGAAGAGATGAGGAAGGTGTACCCGGGAAACTATCTGCCGTTCAAGAAACGGGAAATGGACAGCATACCGGATTTTGCCGTTATCCTCCCGACATGGAATTCCCTGGGGAACGATTATATGACCGGGATGAACCACTTTCGCAAAAAATGGCTGGCAATTTACGGAGCGGAAGACAGGGTGGTACCAACGGATGAGAGCGTCAGGAATATCAGTCATTACATGTCTCTCAGCGGCAATAAATCATACAATATAGCCATCATACCGCGTATGTGGCATGTACCTGTTGACTCCGAAACAAAAAGAAGGGTCAAGTTTGATTACCTCATTATTAACTGGCTTGACCAGAATGTCAGGTAGTTCGATTTTATAAACAAAAAAATGTGCTGCAGGGGGGATCGAGCGTTAAAAAAGTGCCCGGTGGGCATTTTTAGCGAGGGGGCCAGGCTGCAGGGCCGGAACCGCTCCTCTTCAGATACCCGGCAATCTCCAGCAGAAAAAGGGTGCCCTTTTGAGACACCCTCTTATGTTGACCCACAGGGGTTCGAACCCCGACTCTTCTGAACCAAAATCAGACGTGTTGCCAATTACACCATGGGTCAATCGGCGCCTGATAAGGCGGTGCAAAAATAGAAAATTTTTTGAATTTCAGGTCTGCTCCGTCTCGTAA
>DNOQ01000599.1 GCA_003501665.1 Bacteroidales bacterium
CATCAGGATGGCCTTGTACATATTTCAAATCTTGCCGGAAGATTTGTCAGGGATCCTTCTGAAATTGTAAAATTGAATCAGCACGTAATGGTGAAGGTGATCGCTGTCGACACCGACAGAAACCGGATCCAGTTATCGATGAAGGATGTCGATCAAAAAAAACCGTAGCATCGCCATGCATGGCGATGATACGGTTTTAGGATATCATTATGACTGTAGAACTGCCATGCATGAGGGTTACACGGTTGTTGGAGGTCAGAAAACGCCCGGGTATCAGGGCATCATGGCAGCAAAAGGTGATCTTTCGGTAAAATTCATCACCGGTTTCCGGGGGAATTTCTCATTCCTCATAGCCGCATGATATGCAAGTGATGCAGTTATTATTGCATTTATCCTCAGATCGGAAAGAACCAGCCTTTCGTAGGTGTCCATTACGGTATGGTATGTTCGTCCGTATTCTATCGGATCCTGGATAAATTGAAATCCTGGTAACCCAACCCTGTCAAATGACTGGTGATCAGTTCCTCCCGTATTTCTGATAGCAATGGTTGTACAACCCAGCGATCCGAAAGGCTTAAGTAATTCTTCAAATAATGGTCTGGCCATTTCATTCTGCTGAAGATAAACCCCTCTGTACCGGCCCGATCCGTTATCCATGTTGAAATAGACACAAAACCTGTCATAATCCGGCTTATTTGCTTTTGTTTTGGTATCATAAAGGTATTTTTCAACATAACCTCTCGAACCATTTAGTCCCTGTTCCTCGCCTCCCCATAAGGCAACACGGATAGTACGGCGCGGGGCAGCATTAAGACTTTTAAGAATTCTCAGTGCCTCCATCATAACTATACAACCCGAAGCATTATCAGCTGCACCTGTTCCTCCATGCCATGAATCGATATGTGCTCCGAGCAGCACAACTTCATTTTTCAGAAGCTTATCAGTACCGGGAATTTCTCCGATTACATTATAGATCTTCGGACTCGGGAAAAATCTGTTGGTAATTTCCACTTCCATCTCAACCGAAACCTTATTCCTGAGAAGCCTTTCCATTCTTCCGTGTGCTTCCATCGGAAGGTTAAGCTCTGCAACAGGTTCCTTATCACCCGCATTATAACCTGCACCGTTTGAGCGGGGAATGTTATATGTACCTGCATTATTGAGAATTACAGCTGCTCCTTCATTTCTGAGCATTTCAGTTATTTTTGTCCTTAGTTGTCTTTGTGCCATAAGGGCCGCCATATCGAAAGGCTGCCCAAACCTTCTTGCTCCCATGGCTCCTGATTCCAGCTCTATTTGCTTCAGTTGTTCATCGGTATATCGTGAAGCCAGCGGCTCAAAGCTTATTTCATAGGGTGTACCTGACGAGGGCATAAGTATAATTTTCCCGTTGAGCTTTCCCCTGTATTTTTCAAGATCACTTTCATTTCTTATATCCATGAGGATAACTTCACCTTTGATGAGCCCGCTTGTACTGCCTGTCCAGGCAACGGGATTACACGCAAAATTTACATAATATGGTGAAGTCATCGCAGCATAGGTTTTCAGATTATCCCATCCGCCCCGATTGAAATCAGCCGCTTCTTCAATCCTGACATTTTGAAAACCAAATTCTTCCATCTTCTTTTTTGCCCAGTCATTACCTCTGTCACTTCCGGACGAACCTGTAAGTCTCGGACCTGAAAAATCTGTCAGTCCGAAGGCCAGTTCTTCCATTTTTGAGTTCTGATTACCCTCCTGCTTGATCTTGTAAATCATTTCAAGATCATTTTTTTCTGTCTGTGAATAGAGCCAGAATGGCAACGAAAGTAGTAGCATCAGACTGATGCCGGTCTTAAGTATCTTCATTTAATATTCAATATAGATTTAGTTAAAATGAGTTTAAAAATAATTAAAACAGAATATCCGCTAAGAATATTCTGTTCTTTTTAACAAGAATTAACGTAATGAATTATAATTTATTCTTTCAGTTCCTTCCGGCAGATGACAGCGCCGTAAAATGATATTACCATAAAAGCAAAAGCCGGTACCCAGTAAGCCAGTTTTATACTCCCGGCCTGATCGGATACAATTCCCTGAATCTGAGTGAGTACTGCCGCACCCGCGATGGCCATGATCATTCCGGCACCGCCTATTTTTGTATCATCACCCAGTCCGCGGATTCCCAGACTATAGATTGTGGGAAACATCAGGGACATGCAACCTGAAATACCCATCAGGGCATAAATTCCTGCAGAACTGTTGTTATAAATGGCAATGACAGTTAGTACAAGCGCAAGAATCGACAATCCGGTGAGCAGGTTGCGGGGTTTTATAAAACGCATCAGGCCGGTACAGGTAAAACGTCCGATAACAAACAGGATAAGTGACATGATATAGTATGTGGCCCCGGCCTGCTCCGCAGTTCTGGGTAAAAGTGCATCCAGTCCTATTGCGTCGATAAGTCTGTAAAAACCGGCTCCAACCGGTTCAATATTCCTGAGAGCAGCTATGATTTCACTGGTTGAAGGTTTTGCTCCCAGTCCGGCTACAACCTGGTCCAGACTTAATTGCTGCATAACATACCGTATGATAAACGACCACACTGCGATCTGGGCCCCAACATAAAAGAACTGTGCAATAACACCCCATACATAATTACGATTCTTCATAAGCCTTCTGAATGTCCCTGCAAAATCCAGTTTTCTGTCTTCTTCTTTCATTTTGGGCATCCGGGTGAATAAAATCATCATCAGAAGAACCACCATTACTAATCCGACAGTAATATAAGTGGTTGTAACAGCAGTTAGTTCAGTTCCCTGTATTCTGGTAAGTTCCTCAGGTGCGAGTGCAGCCCTTTCGGCCGCGCTCATGGTATTTAGTTGTGAGAGCACGAAAACCTGGCTTATGATTACACCGGTAATGGCTCCGAACGGATTAAATGACTGTGAAAAATTGAGCCTCTGGGTAGCAGTCGATTCAGGCCCGATGGCACAGACATACGAATTGGCCGATGTCTCGAGTACTGAAAGACCGGCAAACAATACTATGATGGCAAAGAGAAACATCATAAATCCCAATCCGACGCCACCTTCGGATAACAACATGGCAGGATAAAACAGAAATGCACCGGATGCATATAACCCGAGACCAAGCATTACACCGGCCTTATAAGTATACCTTTTTATAAATAATGCCCCGGGAATTGCAAAACATCCGTAACCGAAAAGATAACATGCCACCTGTATCCATGCGGTTTTTGAATCGGACAGGCTCATAATCCTTTTAAATGCCGCCAGCATTGTGTCGGTCAGGTTGTTGGGTACACCCCAGGCAAAAAACAGCGATGTCAGCAGAATAAAGGGCCAGACTATACCCTTGGGAATGATGCGATCTTTCATTTACTCAGAATTATTTTTTTGGCTGACACAAAATAAGCAAAATTGTAATTACAAAAACAGAGATTGAAAAAATCCCTGAAATCAGGATATTGTTAATATTAATACCTTTATTCCATCATAATGTTTATAAGATCAAATGATTTACCCCGATAATTTCGAATCAAAGATCGGCTTCGACCGGATCAGGGAGCTTCTTAAGGAAAAATGCCTTAGTCCTTCAGGTATTGAAAAGGTTAATAATATCAGGTTTGATACCGATCCTGACCACATTCTTAAAAACCTGTCAGCCACATACGAGTTTCAGCAGTTGCTTATTTTCGAGGAAAATTTTCCTTCAGATAATTATTTTAATTTTTCTGATTGCCTCAACAAAATAAGGATTGAAGGTACATTTCCTGAAGTGAGAGAACTTTTCGACCTTAAAAGGTCACTCGAAACGGTCAAATCAATACTAAGCTTTTTCAGAACAAAAGAGGAGACAAAATACCCTATTCTGAAGAAACTGTGCGGTAAAGTGAAAATATACCCTTATGTGAATGATTCCATCGACAGGATAATTGACAGGCATGGAACAATAAAGGATAATGCCTCTCCCCGCCTCAGGGAGATAAGATCGGAGATAATATCAAAGAATGTACAGGCTTCCCGAAGGCTGAATGCTATCCTGCGGCAGGCTCAGGCAGAAGGTATCGTGGATTCTGAAACCACAGTATCATTACGAAACGGGAGAGGGGTTATTCCCGTAAATGCCTATGATAAAAGAAAGTTGAAAGGTCTCATCCATGATCAGTCGGCCTCAGGGAAAACGGTCTATATTGAACCGGAAGAAATAGTTGAGATCAATAATGATATAATTGAACTGGAATATGAAGAGAAAAGGGAGATAGTTAAGATACTGATTCAGTTTGCAGATAATATAAGACCATATATTGATGACCTTCTGGAATCGGATAATTTCCTGGGGGATATAGATTTTCTACGGGCTAAAGCTGTTTTCGGGAATCGCTTCAGATCTGTCAGGCCTGTCCTTTCTGTCAAACCCGGTATCTCATGGAAAGGGGCTGTTCATCCTTTACTTTCTCTGACCTTCGAAAAACTTCCGGGTGAGAGAAAAGTAGTTCCACTTGATATCCGGCTTGATGATAATAACCGCATACTGCTCATTTCAGGTCCCAATGCAGGTGGTAAATCTGTCTGCCTGAAAACTGTAGGTCTTCTTCAGTACATGCTGCAGTGCGGACTTACGATCCCGGTACACGAAAATTCGGAATGCGGAGTATTTAAGGATATTCTTATTGATATCGGGGATGAACAAAGTATAGAAAATGACCTGAGTACCTATAGTTCTCATCTTATAAATATGAAATTTTTCCTTAAAACCAGTTCCGAAAGAAGTCTGGTTCTTATAGATGAATTTGGAACCGGTACCGAGCCAATGCTGGGAGGAGCAATTGCTGAAGCTATCCTGGGAGAGTTAAACAGAAAGAGAGTATTTGGTGTTCTCACTACACATTATACCAATCTTAAGCATTTTGCCTCGCTTAACGAAGGAATAATAAACGGAGCTATGGCCTTTGATAACCATCTCATGCAGCCTCTTTTTCAGTTATACATCGGAAAGCCCGGCAGTTCTTTTGCTTTTGAGATAGCCCGAAAGATAGGACTTCCGGAAAATATCCTTAATGAGGCTTCTGAAAAGGCCGGCGTTAAAAATATCAACTATGACAGGCATCTCAGAGATATCGCCCGCGATAAAAGGTACTGGGAAACAAAGCGTCAGAATATCAGACATCATGAAAAGCGTCTTGAAGAGCTAATAGATGAGTATGAGAAAGAACTATCCGGGGCAAAAAACCTGAGGAAGGAGATCATAGTAAAAGCAAAGGAAGATGCACAGAACCTGTTGAAGGAATCAAACAGGATGATTGAAAATACAATCCGGCAGATAAAAGAATCCCAGGCCGAAAAGGAGAAGACCAGGGAAATTCGCCAGCAGCTCGAAGAGTTCAGAACCAATGTGGTGGAGGAGTTGAATCCGGTTGAATCTGAAGCAGAAAAGAAAATTACCGGTCTTACCCGTAAAGCACAAAAAATAAAATCGCGGGAGAAACCGGCAAGATCAGCAGAAATCCAATCAGGCGAAAAACCACTTAAAATTGGTGATGCAGTCAGAATGACAGATACACTTGCCGCAGGTGAGATAATCGAAATTAAAGAAAATATGATTCATGTGGAGGCAGGTAGTTACAGGTTTGTCGTCTCTGCCGATAAAGTCCAAAAGATAAGCAGGTCTGAACTAAGAAAGACCATTAAGTCGGGACTTACATACAGGCCGGTTGATCCTGCAATACAGGAGCGGAAGCTAAATTTCAAATCCGAAATAGACATTCGTGGTGTAAGAGGAGAAGAAGCGATAAAGCTTGTACAGGACCTGATTGATAATGCAATTATGGTTCAGCATCAGAATCTCAGGATACTTCACGGGAAAGGAAATGGTATCCTCAGACAGGTCGTGAGGGAATACCTTGCCACAGTCGATATTGTCAGATTATTCCACGATGAACATGTCGATATGGGGGGTTCAGGAATTACCGTTGTAGAGTTAGATTTATAAGCCTCCTGTAATTTTTAATCCTGTGGAATGTCAGATAATTTGCATCATGGTAGTTGTTAGCTCCTCCGTATTCATCGTCATAGGCTGTACGTGACAGATAAATAATGTCCCTTCCGTCAAACTGCCAGTCAATATACTGGAAACCATGTTTCCTGACGTCGGGATGTTGCAGAAGTATTTTATGAACACTCCATTGTTTGAGGTCTGGTGAGCTTTTTATCACCAGAGTATTTCTGACAGAACCTGAATTCATTTCCCGGAATTTTTCAGTGACCATATTGCAGATAGTCCAGTAGCGGCGACTTTTTTCATCATACCGTATTGAAAATTTCCTGGCCCCGCCAACAAAATCGATAAAACCTTCAGAAGGATCAAATGAAGCTTTCATTCCATCATCACTTATTTTTACAATTGCTGCCATATCCCGTCCGGGTTCAGTTATAGCGACCCTCAGGATATTCACGATTTTTCCTTCCGGGGTTACAACGGCATTTCCCTCAAGCCATCCTCTGAAATTACCGTCAAGATATGCTGAATCGTAAGACAGACTGTTTGTTGAAGCCCAGGAAGCAGCATCGAGAAGATCTGATTCAAGAGGAGCCGAAAATACAGTAGCTCCATATCTGATACCCCACGCTGTTGTGAATGACTTTGCATTCTCTACAGCTCTCCAGATTCTTCCGTTATGCAAAACCATGGGCATAGGTGCGGTGTGATATTCACCCTCACGTAGTAAACCTGTCCGGTTTCCCATGGGTTCTGTCCAGGTAAAACCCCCGTCAGTTGACCGGCGTATTATAAGATTTCCATGATGCTTCCATGTTCCCATAATATAAAGGTCATTTTTGTGGACAAACAGATTTGACCAGAACTGCCCGTTGATCTCGGAGATCTTTTTCCATGACCTGCCTTTATCAGCCGAGCGGAAAATAGCAGTAACAGCCCGTTCGTGCTCACTGCTCCCTTTTCCGAAATGATCATGGGAAGCTGCATAATCCCCGTTGGGAAGGATACAGACAGAGGGAGAACCGATATAGGTATTTGTCGATGCCAGGATATGGTTCACAACGGTACCCGGTACTTTCAATGGTTGTCCGTTGATTTGCAGTGTCATAAATATCAGTGATAAGCATGACAAAACTAACCTTGAAGGGTTCATAAGTGATAATATTGGTTCCGGTGGTTTATCCGAATTTATAATGTTTTTTTACCGCTGAGATGATTTTCCAGGTGCATTTCAATCCACTGCTGAAGACAACGAAATCTCCTTTACCGAATCTGACCGGGTTACCATTAACAGGTGTTACTTCAACATCCCCTTCCAGGATATAGCAGGTTTCAGTCTCATCATATTCCCAGGGGAATTCTGATATCTCTTTTGTCCAGATTGGCCAGGATCTCACATTGAGTTCTGCAAGCTTCTTTTCGGATGGTTTTTCTACATGAATCATGGTTATGATTTTAATTACAATATACAAATTTAAATAATGCTTTTAAGACATCCTCTGGCCTGAGTATATGTTGTGTGTGAACGGTGTATTTTTCAATTAATTAAGCCTTATGGTGCCATATGAGGAATCAATTGTTACATAAGCAGCGGGTGATTCCTCATTGCCGATGATCCCTTCAACGGTTGTTGAAGTATTCTCAACTATCCTTTTAATATTTCTGTAATTGTTTTCATTGAATTTCAATCCTCCGTATGATACCTTTCCCTTCAGCTTATAGCTTGCTGATTCATCGATACCCAGACGCACTCCTGTATATCGTGATTCCACTTCTATTGATTCAAAACCTTCTGGTACTCTGTCAACACTGAATGAACCGTAAGCAACATCAAAGTTCAGTTTCTTCGTAAGTGTGCCGATATTAATATCCGTGTAGCCTGATTCAAGAACAAGATTATTGATCTTATCGATTCTCAGGTTATCGTATTTTGTGTCTCCGACAACCGAGCTGGTTGTTCCGATCTGGACTTTTGAATATCTGCTGTCAAGAAGCAGGGCCTGGCTTTTTTGAATAGTGAAGTTACCGCAGTATCTGAGTACCGCATTCAGCCATCCGGCTTCTTCGACCGATCCTTTTCCGTAGGCAAGGTTAATATTGTTTATCGGTTTCTCATTTCCCCTGGAAAGTTTGGAGGCAGTGAGGTTGCCATACTTGATATCTGCTGACACCTGGCCGGCCAGGTCGTCCAGTACGGTATTTCCGTATCTGTTTGTAAGGGCCAGATTCATTTCTTCAGGCATCTTCACATTATAGTCTATACTAAATCTTCTCGAATCACCGCTCCAGCCGGAAAAACTGAATTTGTCATCAAAAACTGTTTTAACTGAAATACGATCAGATTCTTCTCTGAACTCGACATCAATATAGCTTAAAAACCTTTCTGCTCTTTCTCTGTTTGGATGTCTCAGGGTCACTTTTACATCAATTACGATACGGTCGGTCTCAGAGGTTTGAATATCAATGTCTCCGTATCTGTTATTCAGATCAAGCCTCATTGAAGGAGTGACAGTATACTTTTTGCTATACTCCTTTTTTAGTTCCTGCTGTGCGTTCAATCCTGCTGAAAGGATGATAGCGGTAAGAAGGAGAATTACTGATTTATAAGCTGACTTTTTCATTCTGGTTTAATTTTTGGTGTTCATCCCTTATTGTTTTAAGCTGGCTTACGATGTAAGTCATAACTTCCAGCTTTGTCTGGTAGTGTTCAATCATTGCACTTATTATCCTGTCATCGTCAGGATTGGCTCTGAGCTCTTTCTGGAGCTGTACGTAAACCGAATCCATGCTTCTCATTTCAGATCTGAGCATCTGGTTATGTTCGGGATCATCGGAAATACTTACAGTTTTGATTTCATTTTCCAGAAGGCTTACCTGGTGAATGTAATAGTTTTCAACTTCCCTGTACTGTGGTGATACATCTCCAAGTGTCATCCTTTTGTTGGCCGGACTTAGGAAATTATCCCATATCCACAAAGACGACAGGGTGATGAGAAGGGTAACTACTGCCGCCTTAAGCAGGTAGGGGACAATGCTTCTTTTAAGACCTCCGGTATGGAATCTCATTTCAAGCTTCCTGGTAAACCGCTCAACATGACCTTCTGAAGGTTCTCCCGAATCAAAAAGCTCGCGGTTATTCCTTATTATGTCTTCTATATTTTTCATTCCTTATATTTTTCAATCTTTTTCAATTCTCCAATTAACTTTTGTTTTGCTCTTGAAAGCTGTGACCGTGATGTACTGCTCGAGATTTTAAGTATTTCTGCAATTTCATCATGATCATAACCTTCGAGCAGATACAGTGAGAGAATTACCCTGTATCCGTCAGGCAATCGTTCGATAGCTTCTTTTACTTCTTCAATTTTTACATCAATTTCCTCATACCTTGCTGATTCATCAGAGCTATCGTCTCTTATGCCAAAATGTGACTCAATATCTTCAAAGACCGCCTTTCTTTTACCCAGGAAATCAAGCGAACGGTTGATCACTATTTTTTTGAGCCATGCACCGAAGCTTACAGTTCCCGAGTAGGTGTCAATCTTCTCAAAGGCCGACAGGAAAGATTCCTGCATTATATCCTCGGCTTCCATATTGTCATTCACAATTCTCAGACTTGTATTATACATTGCTTTATAGTATAACTTATATATCTGAAACTGCGCTTTCTGGTCACCTGTTTTACACCTGTCGAGAAGATCCTGGTGTAAATTTCTGAATGCCGCTTCTACTGTTGACATCTTTATATAAAGACTTGTTTTTATTTGAGATGCTGCACCCACTCTTTTTCAGTTTTCTGATAGAAAGACGCGGGTAATTTCATATTGCTGCACTCAATTTAAGGATTTTTTTTTAATCCTGAGCAATAAAATTAATATGATGCCCTGAATTACCTGATTTGTAGTATAATCCAGTTCTGAGCCGAACAGGCTGTGAGGGATTGAATAAACCAGTAGTAAGACAACTGAAGCCAGAACAATCCACAGAGGTCTCTCTTTTTTTCTGTTTGCAAGTACGGCTGCAGCCCAGAAAATAAAAGCGATAAGTGTCTTGTTATCTGTCAGATCCCACCCCAGAGGAACTCCTGTCCACAAAGCGCCGAAAGCGTATTTTTGTACAACAGGGCCCAGTATCATTCCCCCGGCAGTAAGAAGAATGAGCGTCCGGATACCATAATTTTTATATTCTGGAATCCGAAAAACTGCTGCCAGTCCGGCCGCGCTTGAAAAGAGCATTGCGATGAACATCAGTAATATATGGGGCAACAAAATTAATCCGGGCACGGTTCCTTTAAACCTTATTACAACCGGGTGGTCCTTTAACAAGGTATTGGTGCCTGACCTGTCAGTAACTTCAATATAATATTGGAGTTTTCCGGC
>DNOQ01000398.1 GCA_003501665.1 Bacteroidales bacterium
TCATTTTTATAATTCAATGGTCACACTATTTATTACCTTTATCCGGTTAAACAACAGAATTGCCTGATGGATGTTATATCCCTTACCCGGAAATTGTTATCATTCAATACAATAAATCCCCCGGGAAATGAAGAAGGTATAGCCCGTTATACCGGTGCGATCCTTGAAGAAAACGGATTTTACGTCAATTATTATCCTTATGGGGAGAACCGCCTCCAGCTTGTTGCAGAAAAAGGTATCACCCCGGGAAATCCGCCTGTCGTGTTTTCAGGCCACTTTGATACAGTACCGCCGGGAAATAATCCATGGAGCACTGATCCTTTCGGGGGCGAAGTATTTGATGGGAAAATATGGGGACGTGGATCAGCTGACATGAAGGGTGCCCTGGCCGCAATGATGATCGCGGCAATTGAAGCATCTGATGAAAATCCCGGGGGAAGAGGCATAAGATTAATTTTTACAGCTGATGAAGAGCCGGGTTGCAGGGGTGTAATGGAACTGATAAAATCATTCACTGACCGTCACAATGCAAGCGCCGTAATAGTGGGCGAACCGACAGAAAATCTTCCTGCAACAGGACATAAAGGTGCAATTTATCTACTTGGAAAATGCATGGGAAAGACAGCCCATTCATCAATGCCCGAAAAAGGAATTAATGCAATCTACAAAGCTGCAAGATCGATCATCAGGCTGAGTGAAGTACGTTTTGATGCCGAAATAGACCCTCTTCTGGGATATCCCACAATTAACATTGGAAAAATAAATGGCGGAATGAATATAAACTCTGTACCTGACAATGCAGAATTTACGATTGACATAAGGACCACATCCGGCACAGATCATGAGGCTATTATCAGAAAGATCGAAGAAGAAATCGGCGGTGAAACAGTTTTAGAAACTCTTGTGAATATCAACCCTGTCTACACCTCTTCGGATAATCCCTTTGTGCGGCTGGTATATGACATCTGCGGCATCAGGGAACAAAGTCCCGGGTTTCCTCTTGCCCTTCCTTATCTTACCGATGGAGCAGTGCTCCAGAGATTTTACTCTGGTGCTCCGACTGTTATTCTTGGGCCCGGCCAGCCGGAAATGGCACACCAGACTAATGAATACTGTTATATCGAAAAACTCGAAAGTTGTGTAAAAATCTATAAAAAAATCATTTCAAACATGAAACTTTAAAACATGAAACGTTGAAACATGGAAACAAATTTTGAAAAAATAAGGAATGAAGAGCATCTCAATGAACTTCTTTCAAGTCCCGGTAAAGAAGTTATCAGGATGTTTTCGCAAATTGACGGTGATATTATTTTTCTTGGCGTATCAGGCAAAATAGGTCCATATCTCGCACGGATGGCAAAAAGAGCCTGTGATGAAGCGGGTGTCGAAAAGCGCATAACAGGTGTCGACCGGTTTGAAATTCCCGGGCAGCGGGAAATTTTAGAAAAGCTGGGTATTGAAACCATTCAGGGTAATCTTCTTGATCACGATTTTCTCAATAAACTTCCGCCTCTAAAGAATGTTTTCTTTCTCGCCGGGATGAAATTTGGTGCAGTTGACAATCTGCCACTGACGTGGGCTGTAAACTCTTATCTTCCCGGAATGGCAGCTGAGCACTTCAGGGATTCACGGATTGTTGTATTTTCTACCGGATGTGTGTATCCTCTGGTCGAAGTAAATTCAGGTGGCTCTGTTGAATCCGACCCACCTGTCGCCATCGGGGAATATGCGCAGTCATGCCTCGGAAGAGAGAGAATGTTTGAATACGTAAGTAAAAAATACGGGACACCTGTTGTACTTATCCGGCTGAACTATTCGGTTGAGATGCGTTACGGGGTTCTTGTCGATATAGGAACAAAGGTCTTTAACAAACAGCCGGTGGATCTTAAAATGGGATATTTTAATGTTATCTGGCAGGGCGATATGAATGATTTCGTCCTCCGGTCAATGGAATATACGGACACCCCGGCAAGAATTCTGAACATTACAGGACCGGAAATTCTTTCGGTCAGGGAAGTGGCACTGGAATTCGGGAAACTTTTTGGTGTAAACCCTGATTTCATTAACCAGGAAGCTGAAACGGCTCTATTGAGCAACTCTTCTGAAGCATACCGGCTCTTTGGAAAACCCAAAGTACCGGCAAAAATGGTTATCGGATGGATCGCAGAATGGCTGAAAGATGGCAAAAGATTGCTGGGAAAACCAACACATTTTGAAGTAAGAGACGGAAAATATTAAAATCACCGGAAATGAACATATCACAAGAGATCGGAACACTTCTGAAACATGGTACCGTAATTCCCGCTCTTCCCCTTGCATTAAAAAGAAATCGCAAACCGGACGAACGGAGGCAGCGTGCACTTCTACGTTATTACCTGGATGCAGGAGCTGGCGGGATTGCAGTCGGAGTACATACAACCCAGTTTGCAATAAGAGAACCTGAAATAAATATTTACACTCCCCTTCTTCAAATAGCAAGTGAAGAAATGGATGCTTATTCTTTAATATCAGGGAAGCCTGTAATAAAAATTGCAGGAGTTATAGGCAGAACAGCTCAGGCCGAAAGAGAGGCCGAGCAGGCTCTTAAAAACGGATATCATGCTGGCCTTCTCAGTCTGGCAGCATTCAAAGATGCTGCCAATACGACAATTATTACCCACTGCAAAAGGATTGCTGAAATAATTCCCCTGTTCGGATTTTATCTGCAGCCGGCTGTTGGGGGAAGAAAGCTCGATAAAGATTTCTGGCGGGATTTTGCCGCGATTGAAAATGTAGTTGCAATTAAAATTGCACCCTTCAACAGGTACCAGACATTTGATGTTGTAAGGGGAGTGGTTGAGTCAGGCAGATCGGATGATATTGCCCTCTATACAGGCAACGATGATAATATCCTTATCGATCTTATAACTGAATACAAAATTCAGCATAATGGCAGATTTACAAGTAAAAGGATTGTCGGAGGTTTGCTTGGACACTGGGCTGTATGGACACGCTCCGCAGTCAGACTGCTTGAAGATGTTAAAAATGGAGTTTTTGAAAGAGATATAAGGAAGGCTATGGTATTATCAAACCAGATAACGGATTGCAATGCCGCATTTTTCGATACAGCAAATGATTTTAAAGGCTGTATCACCGGTTTGCATGAGGTTTTACGCCGGCAGGGTCTTTTTAAAGGAATATGGACTCTCGATCCGGATGAAAAGCTTTCGCCCGGACAGAAAAAGGAGATTGACAGGGTATATTCTGCCTATCCTCATCTTAATGATGATGAATTTGTATCAGAAAACGTTGATAAATGGATTAACCAATAAGCCGTATTTTGCAATCTAAACAAGTGATAATGATGAATACAAAGGATCCAAACGAACAGACTGTCAGCATTCGTATGCTGAATATCAGCGACCTGGAACATGCCATATGTTTGTCCGTGGCTGAAGGCTGGAACCAGACTGAAATGGACTGGAGATTACTGATTGAAAATCCCTATAATACATGTCTGGCGGCAGAATATGACGGCAGGGTGATCGGTACCGCTACCTCCCTTAATCATTCGGATAATGTTGCATGGATCGGAATGGTGATAGTGGACAAAGCCTTCAGGGGCCGTGGTATCGGGAAATTGCTGATGGCAGGAATTATTGACAAACTGGTGTATTTTGAATCGGTTAAGCTTGATGCAACACCTGCAGGGTTGCCATTATACAGAAAACTGGGATTTGTCGATGAATATATGATTGACAGAATGGTAAATCCGGCTGTAAAAGACTCTGTTCTGACGAAACAAAATATCGAAGCCACTAAACTTGGCTGTAAAGATTATCCCGTAATATTGAAAACAGATGAAAAGGTGTTCGGAACCTACCGGGGCTATCTTATTGGAAAACTCTATTCAGCTTATCCGGAAAAAACATTTATACTTAAAAGTAAAAAAGGACCGGATAGTTATATTTTCGGAAGAGATGGAATAAGATACAATTATTTAGGCCCCCTTATAGCCACTTCCGATAAATCGGCACGGATCCTGATCAGTAAAGCGCTGGAATCACTGGTAAATCAGCCTGTCGTCCTCGATATTCTCCAGGATAAGAAGAGTACGATAAAATGGCTGGAATCACTCGGATTTGAAAAGCAACGCCATTTTACCAGGATGTATCTCAACAGCAATTCCTATAAAGGGATCATTAAAAAATATTACCTTATAAGCGGTCCTGAATATGGATAATCATCCTCCGGATCAGGAGATAATATATCGCATGTAAACCTGACAAACCGTACTATCAGATTATCAAATCAGTCTGATTTATTACCGGTTTTTGGAAGGAATGATACAATTATGGCTCCCGCAAGTGCGATACCGATAAGGATCAAAAAGGCTATTGAATAAGTTTGTCGCGCATCATACATTGCACCCAGGAACATCGGGAAAAGAGATTCAGCAACGCCATCTGCAACAAGGATAATACCCATTGTACGACCAAGTGCACGTATGCCGAAAAGATCACCTGCCATAAGCGGGATGATCATATAATCGCCACCGAGGCCTATTCCGAATATGACTGCAAAGATATAAATACGCCCGGGGAAATCCGGAACCAGCAATAGCGGGATCGAAAATGCCACTATAAGGTAAATAAGAATCATCACATATTTTCGGGGAAAAAGATCAGCCAGCCAGCCCATCAACACTCTTCCCACAAGACTGGAAAGAAGTACCAGGGAGATTACATGTGCTGCCTGTGTTTGTGAAAATTCGAGGTCACGAAGATAAAGTTTCAGATGCTGATTAACACCTCCCACAACACCAATTGCGCACATGCTTCCAACTGCAAGAAGATAAAAATTCGGATTTGTCAGGATGGTTTTTATGGGAACCGCCGGTTCCTTTTGTGCATGAGTTCCGGCAAGAGATGAAGATCCTCTTATAAAAAATACCATAGGGAATGCTATCAGTATTACCAGAACACCTAGTGCAGCAAGAGAATTATGCCATCCGTAACTCTTTTCAAGGCCGGCGGCAATCAATGGCACTATTGCCCCCCCCGCCCCTATCCCGAGGTAAGCGATGCCCATTGCCTTGCCCCTGTTCCTGTCAAACCATCTTGATATAAGTACCTGACACGGCAACGGTCCTCCGCATACATAACCAAGAGCATTGAAAATATAAAAGAGGTAAAAAAGTCCCAGGGAATTTGCAAAACTCAGACCTATCAGGGCAGTTCCCATCATCAATACCCCGGCCATCATAAGCCTTCTTGGTCCATACTTGTCAATCAGCCAGCCGGCTATGAATCCAAAAAGAGGTCCTACCAAAAGTTTGCCCAGTGCATTTCCCGATGTTATAACAGTCCTCGACCATCCATATTCCTTTGTCATAAAATCAAAAAAGAATGGCAGACCATAGTATGCAAAACCGACAAGTGCAAACAGAGATAAAAAAGCCGTGATAACAATATAAGTCTGAGAACTTTTCGAAGCCTGACCAGCCATTGACTGAAATTTATTTTCTTCCATGTTTATACCCGATGTTAGGAACTTTTAAAGTTAAATATTTACCTTTATCAAGTTCCACAATTCTGATAATTTCTGGAAAATAACCTCCATATTATAACCATTAATGTGCCATATCCGCCAGATTATGGCGGTATTATTGATTGTTATCACAGAATCAGATCGCTGCACAATGCAGGAATTAAAGTGCATCTGCATGTATATGAATACGGCCGCCCGCGAAGTAAAGAGCTGGAAACAATCTGCGAAGAGATAACCTATTATACGAGAGATACATCAATAGCACGGCACTTTTCATTACTACCCTATTCGGTAGTATCCAGAAAGTCGGATGAAATGATCGAAAATCTTGCAAAAGATGATTTTCCGGTCCTTTTTGATGGAATTCAAACTACTCTTAACCTAGATCATCCGACGCTGAAAAACAGAAAAAAAGCAGTCAGGATCCATAATATTGAACCTCTTTACTACCGGACACTTGCAAAGTATGAGAAAAATATCATAAAGAAATTATATTATTCACTCGAAGCAGCCAGATTACGGAGATACGAAAAAATCCTAAGTAAACCGGATTATCTGTTAACAGTATCAATCGTCGACCATGATTATTACAACAGAAAGTTTGGAAATTCGGTAATGATCCCGTCATCTCATCCGTATGACCATGCTGATATTTCCACTGGTAAAGGAGAATACATTCTTTACCATGGCGACCTGAGTGTAAATGAGAACCTGGCAGTATCTGAATATCTGATAACAAAGGTATTTTCAAAAGTACCTTACCGTTGTATCATTTCAGGAAAAAATCCTCCTGCAGAACTTGCATTCAAGATAGCCGGATATGGGAACATAAGCCTTATACCCAATCCTGACAATGGGAAAATGGATAATCTGATAAGAAATGCGCATATTAATGTACTCCCTACAATGGCTTCAAACGGATTGAAGCTGAAGCTGCTCATATCACTTTATTGCGGACGTCACTGTATTGTGAACAGCACTACCATTAACGGCTCGGGTCTTTATTCTCTCTGTCATATTGCCGATTCCCCCGAAAAAATGATCCAAAAGATCACAAATCTTATGGACCAGCCCTTTACTGAAGATATGATTGAGGATAGAAGGAAAGTGCTGTCAAGGAATCACGATAATAAAACCAATGCCGGTAAACTGATCGATCTTTTATTCCCTGCGCTCTGAGCCCTGCTATTCTGTTGCTTTCCTGTGCCGCGGCAGAAAGGTTATTATCAGAGCTCCTGTCAGAGCCACTCCAATCAGGACAATGAATCCCGGGGTATAATTACCTGCATAGTCGCGGATCGCTCCAACCAGCATTGGCATGGAAGCTTCGGCAATACCGTCAGCTACAAGAATAATGCCCATTACTCTTCCGAGGGTTTTAACCCCGAATAGATCACCTGCCATTAGCGGGATGATCATATAATCCCCTCCCAGACCGATCCCGAAAATAACTGCGAAAACATATATTTTTCCCGGGAAATCGGGCAATAAAAGTAATGGTATTGATCCGGCAACAATAAGATAAATAAATATCATAACATACTTTCTCGGGAAAATATCTGCAAGCCAGCCCATTATAACCCTGCCTGCGAGGCTCATCAGCAGAACAAGCGAGATTACCCGGGCAGCCTGGTTTTGTGAAAATTCAAGATCGCGGAGATATAGTTTAAGATGCTGATTAATCCCTCCCACCGCAGCTATGGAGCACATGCTGCCAAAAGCCAGTATATAGAACCATGGATTCTTCAGGATATTCTTTATCGGAACCACCGGTTCAGCTTTAGCAGCAGTAAAACTTTTTAAAGGTGAATCCTTCACAAAAAGAGCCAATGGTACAGCTATAATTACGATCATCCCGGCAATCAGTACCAGGGCATTCCGCCAGCCAAAACTATTTATCAGTCCTGCCGCGATCAGTGGTACCAGGAATCCTCCGGTACCTATACCCAGATAGGCTATCCCCATTGCTTTCCCCCTGTTTTTTGTAAACCAGCGTGAAATAAGTACCTGGCAGGGTAAAGGACCACCAAAAACATAGCCCATCGCCACAAAGATATAGCTGATATAAAAGATGCCGAGGGAATTCATGGCACCAAGTCCGATAAGTGCGGCGCCGGTCATCAGAGCTCCTGCAATCAGCATTTTTTTCGGACCATACCGGTCAATTATCCAGCCTGCAATAAAACCGAACAAAGGTGCCACCAGCAATTTTCCCAGGGCATTTCCTGAAGTTACTGTTGCCCTCGACCAACCAAAATCAGCTATATAAAAGTCATAGAAAAAAGGTAATCCGTAAAGGGCAAAGCCAACAATTGCCAGAAGAGAACAGAATGCGGTAATGACAACGAAAGTCTTTGATCTGCCTGAGGAAGATCCGTTTAGAGAATTCTGATCCGTATTTTCCATACAAGTTTTAATGTTAAAGTTCTGATGAACAAATATATTTAGCCGGACTTTATTTATTAGTATATGAGGACAAAAAGATAATAACTTTTAAGATAAAAAAACAATTCGGGAAATTCTTTGCATCGTTACAGAAAAAGATTAGATTTGAACGATTCAACATTAAGTTATTAATATCATAAAATCTATGGCAGACAACAGCTCATCAAACGGGATTAGTAAGAAAGACTATATCTATTCTATTACGATCATAGGCTTTTTCTTTTTTATTTTCGGTTTTGTCACATGGCTCAACGGAATTCTAATTCCTTTTCTGAGGACAGCCTGCGAGCTGACCGATTTCGAAGCGTATTTCATAACATTTGCATTTTACTTATCATATCTTTTAATGGCACTTCCTGCATCGGCTGTTCTGAAAAAAACAGGATTCAAGTTCGGCATGTCGATAGGGTGCTGGGTTATGGCAATAGGAGCGCTGATCTTCATTCCCGCGGCTTTATCCAGATCTTATGCTCTTTTCCTGACAGGTTTGTTCGTTGAAGGAGCCGGGCTTGCACTTCTTCAGACTGCAGTCAATCCGTACATTACGATTCTTGGTCCCCGTGAAAGCGCTGCAAAAAGGATAAGCATCATGGGAATATGCAACAAGTTTGCAGGTGCCATTGCCCCGATTATTCTTGCTGGTATCATACTGAAAGATTCTCATATTCTTGAGGAAAAACTTGCCGGAGCCGCAGATGCTTTAGCCAGAGCATTGCTTCTTGATGAAATGGCAGAAAGAGTTATAGTGCCTTATATAGTTATGGCTCTTATCCTGGTACTTCTTGGCCTGTTTATGAAATTTGTCAATCTCCCTGAGGTTGAAGCTGAAGAAGTAGATGAGTCCACCAGTGCAGAACTGAGCAAGAGAACAAGCATCTGGCAGTTCCCTCATCTTATACTCGGAGTAGTCGCTCTCTTTTTCTATGTTGGCGTTGAAGTGATTGCCGGAGATACAATCATCAGGTACGGACAATCAATTAATATACCGATGGAATCATCCAAGTATTACACATCACTCACAATGCTTGCAATGGTTCTCGGATATATTCTGGGGATCATCCTGATACCAAAATATCTCAGACAGGGTAATGCACTGAAAATATGCACCATACTTGGACTGATCTTTTCTATTGCTGCAATATACATTCCGGCAGGAGTAGCTTTTACAATGCCTTTTATTGATCTTAACACCATGAAACCGATCCAGCTTATTCTGCCTGTCAGCGTGCTGTTTGTTGCCCTTATGGGACTGGCAAATTCCCTTGTCTGGCCTGCTGTATGGCCCCTTGCACTGTACGGACTCGGAAGATTTACAAAAACTGCTTCGGCATTTCTGATAATGGCTATTGCCGGTGGCGCTCTGCTTCCATTACTCTATGGTAAACTTGCAGATCTCTTTTCTACTCAGACAGCATACTGGTTATGTATTCCTTGCTACCTTGTAATAATGTATTACGCATTCTGGGGATATAAAGCAGGCCTGAAAAATGTCAGTTGATATTAAAGAAATATTTGACCTTTTTGCCACCGAAGGAACATACCTGAAGGGGGAACCTTTTGGCAGCGGTCATATCCATGACACATTCCGTGTAGAAACGGCTGAAGAGGATAAAGACGATTATATTCTTCAAAGGCTTAATAATAAAATATTTAAAAACATCCCCGGATTACAGCATAATATCGAGAGGGTGACTGTTCATCTAAGGGAAAAACTGAGTGCAATATCCGGTTCAGATATCAAACGGGAGTGTCTGCAATTAATACCTGCAAAAGACGGCAACAGCTGGATTACAGATAAAAGCGGCAGTTACTGGAGAATGTATATCTTCATTTCCAACCACCGTTCATATAATATCGTTGACACTTCCGATAAGGCTTTTGAAGGAGGAAAAGCGATCGGACGCTTTCAGGCTATGCTGGCTGACCTTCCCGGAGATCCTCTTTACGAAACCATACCATTTTTTCATGATATAGAAAAACGTCTCGAAACATTCAACAGGATAATTAAAGATAATCCTGCAGGAAGAGTTCAAAAAGTATCAGACGAGATTGGTTTCGTAATGAAAAGAGCCGAAGATATGAAAATCATACTTAAGCTCGGCAGGGAGGGTAAAATTCCTGTCAGGATCACACATAACGACACTAAATTCAACAATATCCTTCTGGATGAGAATGACAAAGCTCTTTGTGTGATCGATCTCGACACGGTGATGCCGGGTTATGTGCATTACGATTTTGGTGATGCAATACGTACAGCCGCAAATATTGCTGCAGAGGATGAAAAGGAGCTTTCAAAGGTGAAGATGGATATAAATCTTTTTGAAGCTTATGCCAGGGGTTATCTGTCTGAAACCAGAGATACTCTCAATGCCGTTGAGAAAGATTACCTGGCCTTTGCTCCCCGGCTTATCACTTATACAATTGCTCTCCGATTCCTTACCGATTATATTGACGGTGATCATTATTTCAAGATACATCACCCGCAGCATAATCTGCAAAGGGCAAGAGCTCAGTTCAGGCTTGTCGAAAGCATGGAAGAACAATACGGGGAGATGAGGAGAATAATCGACAGACTTATATAGGCTCAGAGCGCGGGGGAGAGAGGTGAGAGGTGAGTGGTGAGTGGTGAGTGGTGAGTGGTGAGCAGAGATTATTAAGCTAAGCTATCAGTCGAATAATAATCTGATATAAATTTTTAGTAATAAATTACTTACCGGATATAGTTTTTATCGGGTCAGTGTTTTGTTTGGAATTATTGAGGGATTGACTATTTTTGAACCCGAAAAAACGGGAATTATTGAATCCTGGGATTATAACCAAGTTCAATTCCCGGTAAATACAAATACAATCAGTTATGGATCTTTCGGGTAAGAGTTACAAAGCCTATCTGGAACGCCGGGAGGCATTGAAAAAACAGTACAGCCCAAAGCAGGCAGAAAAGCAACACAAAAAAGGCAAGCTTACTGCTCATGAACGGATCAATCGTCTATTCGATCCGGGAACCTTTGAAGAGATCGACACTTTCGTAACACCTGCTGATCAGCCGGTTGAATTCGGCAAGGTTGAAAGAACATTTGGCGATGGTGTAATTGTCGGTCATGGGAAGGTCAATGGAAGACTTGTATTCGCCTATGCCCAGGATTTTACCATAATGGGAGGATCACTTGGTGTTGTTCATTCGAGAAAAATTGCAAAAATTCAGGAAATGGCGCTTAAAATGGGATCTCCCATAATAGGGATTATGGATTCCGGTGGTGCCAGAATACAGGATGGTGTTGCCAGCCTTAGCGGTTATGCTTCTATATTTCACAATATTATCCAGTCATCAGGTATAATTCCTCAGATATCTGTCATTATGGGACCGGCAGCCGGCGGAGCTGTTTACTCCCCTGCATTAACTGATTTTGTCTTCATGGTGAACCATACAAGTTACATGTTTGTGACTGGTCCGAATGTAGTCAGGGAGGTACTTAATGAGGATGTTACATTTGAAGATCTTGGGGGTGCTGAAATTCATGCCATTAAGAGCGGTGTTGCACACATGATTTATGATGATGAAGAAAATACAATTCTTGCCCTTAAGAAATTCCTTTCATACCTTCCTTCAAATAATGTAGAGAACCCGCCATTTGTGCCGGAGGACGGGACTGTTCAGGATGTTTGTGAGAAACTGAGGGATATAGTACCGGACGATCCCAACAAAGCGTATGATGTAAAGGATGTCATCCAGCTGGTTGTTGACAGAAACAGCTTTTTTGAAACCGCGGAGCTTTTTGCACCAAACCTTGTAACCGGATTGGCCAGACTTAAAGGCCGGACGATCGGGATCGTGGCAAATCAGCCCAAAGTACTGGCAGGTGTTCTTGATATAGACTCTTCAACAAAAGGTGCAAGGTTCATAAGATTCTGTGATGCCTTTAATATTCCCATACTGACATTTGAAGATGTACCCGGATTTCTTCCGGGAGCTGAGCAGGAACACAGGGGAATAATCAGACACGGCGCAAAATTACTTTTCGCCTATAGTGAAGCGACAGTACCAAAAATAACCATCATACTCCGGAAAGCATACGGAGGAGCGTTCATCGTAATGAACAGCAAAAACCTCGGGGGAGATTTCAGCTTTGCATGGCCGACAGCAGAGATTGCCGTTATGGGTCCCGAGGGTGCTGTAGCAATACTTTACAGAAAAGAACTTGCAGAATCAAAAAATCCGGCTGAACTCAAAAAGGAACTGGTAAAAAAATACCGCGACAAAATAGCCAACCCGTTCATTGCAGATGAACTGGGTTATATTGATGAAGTTATAGACCCCGCTGTAACCCGTAAAAAGATATTATCGGCACTTAATGCCCTAAGTAATAAATGGGTTAAAGTGCCAAACAGGAAGCACGGTAATATGCCGTTGTAACGGCACAATGGCGCAGAAGCGCAAAGGCTCAGAGGTTAGAACAAATCGTAAAAACAGTATGCTTGCCGTTTCTGATCCGGAATATTGAAACATGAAATGAAAAGATGAAAATACGTAAAATACTAATAGCAAACAGGGGTGAGATAGCTGTAAGGATCATGAAAACAGCAAAAAAGATGAAGATTCTTACCGTAGCTGTCCGGACTGCCGCCGAACCTGATGCAATGTATCTTTCATTTGCCGATGAAATTTACGATAATACGGATGATAATTCTGAGATACCCGTATTTCTTGATATTGAAAAAATAATAGCAATAGCATTAAAAACCGGTGCTGATGCCCTGCATCCCGGCTACGGTTTTCTTGCCGAGAATGCTTACTTTGCACAGAAATGTCTGGATAACAAAATAATCTTTATCGGCCCGTCTCCTGATGCCATATATAAAATGGGCAACAAAACCATAGCACGGAAACTGGCAATACAGAATGGTATTCCTCTTGCAATGGGAAGCGAAGGCAATATTGGCGATGAGGAGGAAGCTCTGACTGTCGCCGAAAAAATAGGTTATCCGGTAATAATAAAGGCGGCATCCGGAGGAGGCGGCAGAGGTATGAGGATCGTCAGGGATCCCTCAGAGATGATCAAGATGTTCCCGATTGCCCGAAGGGAAGCGGAAAAAGCATTCAAAGATCCGTCGGTCTTTATAGAGAAATATATTGAAAATCCAAAACATATTGAATTTCAAATTCTTGGCGATAAAAAAGGGAATATTATTCATCTTGGAGAAAGAGAGTGTTCAATCCAGCGCAAACACCAGAAGCTGCTTGAAGAGGCTCCGTCATGTGCACTCGATAACGCCCTTAGAAAGAAGATGGGAAACATGGCAGTCCGGATAGCCAGGGCCGTTAAATATTATTCTGCAGGTACTGTAGAATTTCTGCTCGATTCCGATAAGAATTTCTACTTCATGGAAATGAATACGAGAATACAGGTTGAGCACCCTGTTACCGAGCTTGTAACCGGAATCGATCTGATTGAAAAACAGATAAGAATTGCAGGCGGCGAATCATTGAACTTAAAACAGGAAGATATCAGGATAAAGGGATGGGCCATTGAGTGCAGGATAAATGCAGAAGATGTACAGTCGGGATTTGCCCCTTCGCCCGGCCGTATTGAAAAAATGAGCATGCCGGATTATCCCTGTGTAAGAGTGGATACGGGTGTCAGGGAAGGATCAGTTATTGTGGCCAATTACGATTCAATGATCGCCAAGCTGATAATCAGCGGAAAAGACCGTAAGGAAGCCATAACAAGGTGCAAAATGGCTCTGGATAAAGTCTGGATAAAAGGAGCAAAAACAACCCTTCCGTTTTTCAGACTGCTGGTAAGAAATCAGAATTTCCAGAATGGAAATTTCACTACAGCATTTATCGAAAAAGACCTCGATCAGTATTATTACAACAGTGAATATGAAGAGATGCTGGCGGCATGGCTGGCAACGAAACTTTTCATCGAGGAGAATCTCCAGTCAAACAGTATAAATGTTGATTTCAGCGACGGAAAAGAGATGAGTCCGTGGCTGCTTAACAAAAGGATCAATCAATTTTAATTCAGGCTGATAAGGCAATGAATGATAAATTACATATATCCAGGCTATTTGCTCTGTCGTCGGATAACAGAAAATATAGTTTTTCCGTACCCCTGAAAAATAAGATCCGTATTGGCAAGCGGGATTATACCGTTCAGCTTAAGTCTGATGATAAATACGGTACTTATATATTATGGAAGAACCGCCGGTATCCTCTCGAGGTTGTCAGATCGCGTCAGAATAAATATGAAATTTTGTTTAATGATATCAGCTACATTTTTACCGTAGAAACTCCATTCTCGCTTCAGAGGATGAAGGTGATAAATACCAGGAAAGGAAAGCCCGGACTGGCATCGGTTAAAGCACCGATGCCCGGCAAGCTTCTTGATGTTCTTGTCAGGGAAGGAGCACCCATCCTTCGCGGGGAACCACTCGTAATACTTGAAGCAATGAAAATGCAGAATGAGATTCAGTCTCCTGTAAACGGTACGATCCTGAAAATTCATGCACGTCCCAACACCAATGTTATGAAGGATGATGTTCTGGTGGAAATAAAGGCTGATTAGCGCAGAGCACAGAGCACAGAGCACAGAGCCCTGCTTTGCCAGCCGAAGCTCTGGCGAAGGCTGGAGCCCTGAGCTATTTAGCCGGAACCTCTTCCAGCGTTTTACACAGGTAATCGTAAAATTTCTTAACCGAAGGTATATTAACCTTTTCGTCAGGGGAATGCGGGTATTTAATTGTCGGACCAAAGGAAATCATATCCAGGTCAGGATATGTTCCTCCGATGATGGCACATTCAAGTCCTGCATGAATAGCCTTAATTTCCGGACTTTTACCGAACATATCCTTATAAATTTTACTCATAACACCCAGTATTGGAGAATTCATGTTCGGTTTCCAGCCGGGATATCCTCCCG
>DNOQ01000555.1:0-2615 GCA_003501665.1 Bacteroidales bacterium
AAACCAAACATTATAATGCTTCTTGTAGATGATCTTGGCTGGAAGGATGTAGGATTTAACGGAAGCCGGTTTTATGAAACACCAAACATCGACAGGCTTGCCGCAAAAAGCATGATCTTCAATAATGCGTATGCCGCCTGTGCAGTTTCTTCACCCACAAGGGCCTCACTGCAGACAGGTCGCTATCCTGCCCGCGTTGGGATCACCGACTGGATCCGTGCAAGATTCCAGGTCACCGACGGAAAAATAGCTGTTCCGCCCCCATACGAAGAAAACGGAAACAGGAAACTAAGAACTCCTTCGAATCCATTCTGGATGGACCTTGAGGAGGTAACCATTGCCGAACTGCTAAAAAGCCAGGGCTATTTTACTTGCCATGCAGGTAAATGGCACTTGGGCCCGGATGACTATTACCCGGAGAAGCAAGGTTATGATGTAAATATAGCAGGATGCGACATGGGGCAACCTGTCAATTATTTTGATCCATATTCCAACAAACAGGGCGTCACCTTCCCGAACCTCAAACCGCGAAAAGAGGGAGAATATCTGGAAGATCGTTTGGCCGATGAACTCACGGAGGTAATCAGGCAACACAAAGATCAGCCCTTTTTTGTAAATATGTGCTATTATGCCGTACACACCCCTATAATGGCAAAACCTGAAACAATCAGGAAATATGAGGCTAAAAACAAGGTCGATGGTCAAACCAATGCGGCTTATGCAGCTATGGTGGAACACCTTGACGATGCAGTCGGACAGCTGATTGATGTACTGGAAGATGAAAACCTTATGGAGAACACTATAATAATCTTTTTTTCCGACAACGGAGGTTTACTTGGACCCACAGATAATAAACCGTTACGTTCTGGTAAAGGATATCCATATGAAGGAGGGATAAAAGAACCAATGTTTGTATATTGGAAAAACGTTATCCGACCGGGAACAACTTGTGATCTGCCCGTTTCAAGTATTGATTTCCTTCCCACCATCTGTTCAGTGACCGGTACTCCCCTCCCGCCCGATCGGATCATAGACGGCAGGGATATCAGTCCGGTGCTTTACGGTAAAAAGATGAAAAGAATACCACTTTACTGGCATTTCCCTCATTACAGGGTAAATGATATTGTTCCATACAGCATAATACGCGATGGTGACTGGAAACTCATCAAATGGTATGAAGGAAAACCCTTTGAATTGTATAACCTGAAAAAAGATCCGTCAGAAACCAGAAACCTTTCTTCCATAAATAACAGTAGAGTAAGAAAACTTAATAATAAGCTTGAGAAGTGGCTCATTGAAACGGAGGCAAAAATGCCGGTTGAAAAATAGATAATTACCAGAGTTATGAACCGAAAATTATTTATAACCCTGTTCTCATCAGCAGGCGGAGGGCTTCTCCTCTCCTGCAAATCAAATATCAGATCAGGTAATTCAGGTACTTCATACGGAAGGATCAAAGCCGGGTCCTTATCTGCTGATCTTGTGATCGCGGGAGGAGGACTGGGAGGCTGTGCAGCCGCCATTGCCGCCTGCAGAAACGGATTAAAGGTCATTATGACCGAAGAGACCGACTGGATCGGAGGTCAGGTATCACAGCAGGGTGTGCCTCCTGATGAACATCAATGGATTGAAACACATGGAGCACCCGCTTCTTACAGGGAATTCAGGAACAGAGTAAGGGAATATTACAGGCGGAATTACCGGTTAACACCGGAAGCCGCAGGCAGAGAGTTCCTTAATCCCGGGGATGGTTCGGTCTCAAGGCTGTGCCATGAACCCCGGGTTGCTGTTGCAGTACTGACTGAAATGCTTGCACCCTATATAAGCTCAGGAAAACTTACCCTTCTGACTGATTATAAAGTAAAATCAGCTGACGTTGATGGAGACAGGGTAAGATCCCTCGAAGTGGTCAGCCTCAGGAACGGAAACAAAAAAATATTGTCAGCACCCTGGTTTGTCGATGCCACTGAATGCGGTGATCTTCTACCGCTTACCGGAACCGAGTATGTTACAGGCACCGAATCAAAAAACGAGACTAAAGAATTTCATGCTCCTGAAAAAGCAAATCCGAAGAACAACCAGGCTTTTACATTATGTTTTTCTATGGATCATCAGCCTGGCACAGATAATGCGAAAGATCCGCCGGCAAATTACAATTTCTGGAAAAATTATACCCCCACGATGATCCCTCCATGGTCGGGTAAATTGCTTGACCTTAAATATTCCAATCCCCGTAACCTGGAACCAAAAGAGCTGGGATTCCACCCTGAAGGTATTCCCACCGGTAATTCACTGAATCTGTGGAATTACAGGCGTATAATAAATAAGGCAAATTTTGCTGAAGGAACATATAATGGAGACATTACAATAGTTAACTGGCCTCAGAATGATTATTTCCCCGGCAATATTATTGATGTAAGCGAAAAGGAATTCAAAAAGCATGTTGAAGCAGCACGGCAACTGAGCCTGTCGTTGTTTTACTGGCTTCAGACGGAGGCTCCGCGTCCTGATGGCGGACAGGGATGGCCCGGTTTAAGGCTCAGAGGTGATGTGATGGGAACTGAAGACGGTGTGGCAAAGTATCCTTATATAAGGGAATCCCGCAGGATAAAAGC
>DNOQ01000555.1:2640-5374 GCA_003501665.1 Bacteroidales bacterium
TGACAGTGTCGGGATTGGATATTATCACATAGATCTGCATCCCAGCAGTGAAGGCGATAATTATATAGATTTCAGCTCCCTGCCATTTCAGATACCACTTGGAGCTCTGATACCGCAGCGAGTGAACAACCTTCTTCCGGCAAATAAAAACCTGGGGACAACCCATATCACGAATGGTTGTTACAGGCTTCATCCGGTTGAATGGAGCATCGGGGAAGCTGTCGGTTGCCTCACTGCCTATTGCAAAAGTGAAAATGTACCTGCTTGGGCAGTGCGCGAACGTAAAGAAATGCTTGAAGAATTCCGGAAGATGATACGGAGCCAGGGACTGGAGACAGACTGGCCAGCCTGAAGGTGTGAGGAGGACTTAGAGACTTAGGGACTTAGAGACTTAGAGACTTAGAAATAAAGTAAATGAGTACTTAACTCTGAGCCCTGCTTTGCCAGCCGGAGCTTTCTTTGACCTCCGTAGCCCAAGCGAAGGAGGTGGCGTAGGCTGGAGCCTTAAGCTTTAAGATAAATATTTTGAAACTATTTTAATAATCACAATTATGGAAGGAAAATTCAGATTTACTTTCGGACCATGGAACATCCATGAGGGAGCAGATCCTTTCGGGCCTGCAGTACGCCAACCGGTTGAATTTGGGAAAAAACTGGCAGTATATAAAAAGCTCGGATTCGATGGCGTTCAGTTCCATGATGACGATGCCGTTCCTGACATGAATGATCTGACACCTCAGCAGATCATTACTAAAGCTTCGGGACTAAAAAAAATCCTTGATGATCATGGACTGGCTGCAGAATTCGTAGCACCAAGGCTTTGGGAAGATGAACGGACAATTGATGGCGGATATACTTCAAATTCACCTGATTGCAGAAAGTATGCAATTGACCGCAGTAAACGTGCCATAGATATCGCAAACTCACTCGGAACCGATCTGCTTGTTTTATGGCTTGCCCGGGAAGGCTCTTATATCCGTGAGTCTAAAGACAGCAGGACAGCAACAGAAAGGATTGTATATTCAATCAATCAAATGCTTGAATATGATCCAGAGATAAGGATATGCATTGAGCCCAAGCCAAACGAACCGATGGATCATGCATATATCCCCACAACCGGACATGCAATAGCGTTGTCGATGTTGTGCACCGATCCAAAGCGCGTTGGCGTGAATATTGAAAGTGCACATGCTATTCTTGCAGGACTGGATCCATCCGATGAAATGGGATTCGCATTATCTTTTGGCAAGCTCTGGACGGTTCATCTTAACGATCAGAACGGATTGAAATTCGATCAGGACAAAGCATTCGGATCTGTCGATCTGAGAAGAGCTTTTAACCAGGTAAGGATTCTTGATAAGCATGGTTACGGCAATAACGGTGAATGGGTCGGGCTTGATGTGAAGGCCATGAGGACTCAAAAGCAGGAAGTTGCCACCAAACATCTGAGCAACAGCAGAACGATCTTTTTGAAGCTGCTGGAATTATCAAGGAAACTTGATGAAAAAAAGGTCGATACTATGATTGCAGAAAGAGATTATGAGGAGCTTGATATGTTAATAATCAGCCACTTGTTAGGGGCCTAATTGTCATGCAGTCGGGCAGTCGTGCAGTCGTGCTGGCATATCTGGCTTTAGTGCAAGCTGGTGATACTTCATTATATTTATAGAATTATGTTAATATCAAAATCAATGATATCAAATAAGAAAGCGGTACTCACTGTCTTGACGTCTATACTTTTAATAACGTCATTCTGCAGTGAGGAAAGAAGTACGAAAAAATATGATGTTATAATTTATGGAGGGACATCGGGAGGTATTTCTGCTGCAATCCAGACATCACGAATGGGTAAATCGGTAGTGCTCATAGAACCTTCCCGGCGACTGGGAGGACTTACCCCCGGGGGACTTGGCGCAACAGATATAGGAAATAAACAGGCAATTGGTGGCATTTCACGCGAATTTTACAAAAATATAAAAGATTATTATGCCAATCCGGTAAACTGGAAATGGCAGAGCAGGGAGGAATATCAGCAGGACAGAAATGATCCTGTCCAGGATGCCATGTGGACATTTGAACCTTCAGCCGCTATGGAAGTCTATAAAAAAATGATCGAACCCGAAAAAATTGATGTCATTTACGGCGAAAGACTGAACCGTCAGGATGGGGTAAGGAAAAAGGGGACAAAAATTATTCAGATCAGCATGGAAAGCGGCAGATCATTCAAAGGTAAGATGTTCATCGATGCCACCTATGAAGGAGATCTTATGGCAACTGCCGGAGTAAGCTATATCATCGGCCGTGAATCAAACAGCCAGTATGGTGAAACACTGAACGGAGTACAGGCTAATAAGACCAGCCTGACACTCCGCGGAACCGTTTCACGCAATGCTTATAACCACAATTTTATCGATGGAGTTGATCCATATATTAAAAAGGGGGATCCATCCAGCGGACTTTTACCTTTCATTGAGAAAGATCCCCCTGCTCCCGATGGAGAGGGAGATAAGCGTATCCAGGCTTATTGCTACAGGATGACTCTCACAGATCATCCGGATAACAGAATCCCATTTATTAAACCCGTCGGTTATAATGAGCCCGATTATGAATTGCTCTTCAGAAATTATGAAGCGGCAAAAGGACCTATAGAAAAAATGTACAGTTACGGAGATCCTCTTGTCCCCTGGATTAATACAAAAATGCCAAACCGGAAAACCGATACAAATAATCAGAA
>DNOQ01000427.1 GCA_003501665.1 Bacteroidales bacterium
CCGCTCTGGTTTCATCCCAATCAACCACTGGGTATGTCATTTTTATTGTTATTCTTTTGTTCTATTACTATAACAAGAAACAGAAACTGGTTATTCTCCTATGGCCAGCGGTCATGGTTTTAATAGCGCTGGCATTTTCCCTGCCTTTCATGAGTGACAAAATTGTCAGCCTGATCAGGGAAGCAGAAATGATTGACATTATGGTCGAGGGAAGCATAGGCAGGGAATCATCGATTGCGCCTCAAAGATTTGCCTCTTTCGTGATTGCATTCAGGGACTTCCTTGCAAATCCGATTTTGGGTTTAGGTGGCAATATAGAAGCAAGCTGGACCACCAGAATTGGTGCAAATGTTTCGACAATTACCGGCTTAGGCAACCTATTAGCGCAACATGGTCTGGTGGGGTTGCTTTTCTTCGCAATCGCATCATATCAATCCTCCAGTTTTTATGCTCGAAACTTCAATTTTAAGGGGAGCGGACTTTTCTTCATAATAATATTTTTGATATCAATTAGTTATGGCATTATTTTATTGCCATTACTGATGAGTTTCTGGGTGTTCAGGCTTTTTACACCAAATGGAATCCAGGAAAAGGATCTACTGGTTAAGGGACTATTATTAAAGGAAAGTGGGACAGCGACCTTGAAGCCCAATCCTTGATATTTTAAATTTATCACTCAAACTGTTCATAAAGTTGACAGGTCTCAATGGGATCGGATCTAGATTGTCATTAATGTAAGCGGTAGTATTAATTCATTGAAAATAAGTGTGATGGAGTTAAAGCACCCCTTGCCCCCTGGCCGAAGTTATGACCAACTTCTTAATCATTATAATATTGAAAAGGCTCTTGCAGAGAAGCTTAAGAACTCTGACAGAGAAACGAGAAGGCATATTTTTGCCAGCATGTATGATGAGCTGTTTAGCAAGGTGCCTGATCACCCAAGGCTTACTCAGCGTAGTTCTGACAGGGTGACTGCCATCACCAATAAGGTCAAGGCTTCAATTATAGACAGGTTTATTGACAAGTTAAGCACGTATGTGGAATTTGCACCCGGTGATTGCCGGTTCGCCATTGAAACCGCAAAGAAGGTTAATGAAGTTTTTGGAATTGACATTTCTGACCAGAGAAATCCTGCCGATATTTTTCCTCAAAACTTCAAGTTAATCATTTATGACGGGTATAGTATTCCCGAACTCAAGGAGAATACCATCGATATAGTTTTTAGTTATCAGTTAATTGAGCATTTGCATCCGGAAGACACAAAGCTTCATTTTGAGCTGGTAAATAAGATCTTAAAACCCGGAGGGAGATATGTATTTCAAACACCTCATGCATTATCAGGGCCTTATGACATTTCCATGTTTTTTTCTGACGAGCCTGAAGGTTTCCATCTAAAGGAATGGAAATATAGTGAAATCAAGTCGTTAGTGAAAGAAACGGGGTATTCAAGTTTCCAGACCAGATGGTCTGCCGGTGGGTTTGATTTTCAGCTCCCTTACTTATATTTTTTTTCTTGTGAGTCCTTGTTGAGAAGTTTTCCCAAACCAAGAATAAAAAAGGTTGCTAAACGCTTAATACCTATGCTGTACGGTGTTGCGGTAAAATAGAACTACCGGATTATCATCGTTTCAATGTTGGCATATTGGAGGATAAAAAAGACTAAACAAGTAGGTGCGAAAATCCCTCAAAAACAACGTTGGGCTTTCTAGTAAGATTATTTGAAGTACTTTAGTTTTAAAAGGATTGATAGACAAGAAAATTAAAATCTGCTTCGTTTTATCCCACTTGCCGCAGGGGGGGGCTGAACGTCAGACGATAAACCTGATAAAAGGACTGAAAGCCTCCGATTACGAAATCACGCTACTTCTTTATGCCAACACTGAAATTTTCTATAGAGAGGTATTTGAATTACCTATTAAGATTATTGTGAATCAAACCCAAAAGGCAAATAAAGTAATCAGGAACCTTAAAAATGCATTTTTTTTAAGAAAAGTCTTAAAAGACAGCGATTTCGACATTTTACACACACTTCTGTATCATAATGGCTTTTGGGTAAGAATACTTGCACCAAGGAAATATAAAGATCGGATAATATACTCTATAAGAAATACGGTGGATGCCATCCCATGGTCCTCAAGGCTGGCCGAAAAGATCTTGGTAAAAAAATCGATTGTAGTGACAAACAGCCAAAAAGTCCTTGAACAGTATATTGATATTGTTGGTGAAAGGCACCGGTTTCGTGTTTCAAATATTTACAATGGGATTGAGACTGCAAGGTTTTTATGCGACGAACCTCCGGGGATTTCCGGAAAGACAATTATTGGAACGGTAGGAAGACAAACCGCACTGAAAAACCAAATTCAGATTCTTCAGGCTGTCAATATTATTTCGAAAACCAAACCAGTGCATTTTTTTCTGATAGGTGATAAAACTCAAGGGAGGTCAGTTGATAATGAAAGGTTTGTCAGAGACCATCAGTTAAGCGAGATTGTCACTTTACTTGATTCCCAGCATGACATAGAAACCTACTACAGGAAGTTTAATATATTTGTCCTCTCTTCATTAAATGAAAGCTGTCCAAATGTACTTTTCGAAGCTATGTTATCGAAATGTCTTTGTATTGTTTCCGAAGGAGCTAATGCAGACAAATTTATCTCCGATGGACTTAATGGTTTGGTATATGATGGTTCCCTTCCGATGCTTGTGTCAAAATTAAACGTAGCTCTTGAACTAATAAGCGGGAACAAGCATCATCCCATGGTCAACGCAGGATTTGATTATGCATTTCAAAACTTTTCGACTGACTCAATGATGATGAAATATAATCGGCTCTATAATAGCATAGTACATAAAACTGATATTGACGGATGAGGAGAACTGTTTTCTTTCTGAAGGATAGCAGGATTCATGAATGGTTGATTTCGGGTTTTGTAAAAAGAGACTTCCCTGTTCAATTAATTGGAATATCAAATCCTTCTGAGTTATTTGCCATGTCTAGATTCAGGAGAATAATCAGACTCCATTCCCGGTATGCCCAACTATCCTTAAAAAGTCTCCTGAAGAGCAGGCGAGGAGATGTCATAATATGTTTTCTTGATGTCATGGGGCTTTATGTATTTCTTTTATCCCGGATCCTTTTCAAAAGAAGGGAGATAATAGTTATTAACATTATGTTCAATGATGGGAGTGACTTTTTGACGTCCATTAAGAGAAAAATGTTCAGGATGATGCTCAATAATAACAGAGTTCACCCTACAGTAACATCCTCGGAATTGTCAGCCATTTATAAGAAATTATTTAAGATCCCTGATAAACACTTTTACTTACTGCATGATTGCTATGGAGATCAGGAAATATTCACAGAGAGACCAGAAGAAGGTGACTATGTCTTTTGTGGAGGGACCAATGGCAGGGATTGGGAAGCCTTGATAAAGGCTGCTGATTTATTGCCGGATATACGATTTGTAGTAGTTGGGCCGCAAAGAAATACTTTAGGCGATAAAATTCCCGGTAATATCGAGTATTTCTTTAATATACCCTACGATGATTTTCAAAAAATAATGCTAAAGTGTTCAATCTTGGCCCTACCGTTAAATACAGAGGCTCCGGCCGGTCTGATAGTCTTGTTTTCTGCCGGGCTTATGCACAAACCGTTAATATCAACTAATAATTATACCCTGAGGGAATATGTAACTTCTGGAGAAAACGGGTTTTTAATAGAAAAGGGTGACTATTTGACGCTTGCCGAAAAAATAAAGGAATTAAATGATGACAGCCTTAAGAGGCGTGAATTTGGCGACAGACTCTTTAAGAAAGTTGTGGAGTTGGGTTCCCCCGATGCCTTTATAGAAAAGGTAATTGAGATAGCGAAACAAAGCCAGGAAGTTAAACCTGGAATACAACCACAGACTCTGAAATGACTTATATAATAATCGGAGATTCGTTTACTTTTCCTGAGGGCGATGCAGCCACGAATCGGGTTTATGCCTATGCCAAAGGTTTTGTGGAAAACAGTGTTAACGTGCATGTAGTAGGTTTCAGGGGCGACTATCTTCCAAATCACTCCGGTGAAACCGAAGGTATTAAATATCATCACCCATTTCGACAGATAGTCAGGCATAACAATTTTTTTGTTCGACGGTGGCAGAAGATTAAGAAGTATCGCAATACTGTTTCGATATTAAAGGAGATTAACAACCAAGACAGAATCAAACAGGTTACAGTCTACACTACAAAGCTGACAACTCATTTCTTTGCCTGGTTTTTATCAGAAAGGTTTAAAGCGAAACTAATTAAAGAATGCAGTGAACATCCCTTACGGCTGTACCAGAAAAACATATTTACCAGGACCATCGGTCATTTGAAGTTCAAAATTGAAATATTTCTTTCTGACGGGATCATATGTATATCTCAATTTCTTATCGACTTCCATAGACTGCAAGGTTACCCGGGGGAAAAGCTACTGTTAGTACCAAGTACTGTAGATCCTGCCAGGTTTGAGGGCAGTAAGGATAAACCACTTCCTTACAAATACATAGGGTATTTTGGGGCTTTGACGTTTAAACGAGATAATGTTGATTTATTGATTAGAGCATTTGTTGGCGTTTATAATGCCTATCCTGATTACTTCCTGGTTCTGGGAGGGCCCGGTAATGAAAATGACAGGGCACAAATTCTGGATCTTATAAATAACCTCGGGATTTCTTCCAGGGCGAAATTGCTGGAGTATATGCCGAGGAATGAGATTACTAAGTATATTTCAGGATCTGATATCCTTGTTATGACCCGAAGTAAGGATCTGGAGTCTCAGGCATCATTCCCGTCAAAATTAACCGAATACCTTGCATCTTCAAGACCGTTGATCACCGTTAAGGTGGGAGAGGTAGGTAATTTCCTTTCAGATGGAGTAAATGCTTTACTGGTAGAACCGGGTGATGAGATTGAACTTGCTGATAAACTGAAGTTTGTTATTGACAATTATAATTTGGCAATTGAAATTGCTGAGAGGGGCAGGTTATTGACCCTGACCACATTCAATTATAACTACCAGGCAAAAAGGATTATTCAATTCATTGATACGCTGGGGTAGAGAATTATGAACTACTTGCTCAATCCTTAAACTATTTGTACTATGACCTGCGTGATATTTGGTGATGCTTTCACTTTCCCGGAAGGTGATGCTTCAACAAACAGGGTTTATGCATATGCCAGGGGATTTCGTGAAAATGGAACAGATGTTCATGTAGTGTGTTTCAGGAATTCATACATGGACACCCCTTCAGGTAATACAGAAGGGATAAAGTTTTACCATCCATACAACCGGATGGCCAGAAGCAAGTCCTTCTTTCAACGCCGGTTTGATGAAATCAGTAAATATTTTCAAACAATTACTCTTTTCCGTGAATTCAGAAAGCAGGAAGATATCTCCTTTATTCTCTGCTATACAAAAGCAGTAAAGACTCAGCTTTTTGCTTTCCTGATATCCAGGTTTTTTGGTTCCAGGTTAATTCTTGAACGCAGCGAGCATCCTTTAAAGGATTATGGAAGTAAGGTCGGTGAGGTGGTTTTTGGCTTCCTGAAGGTCTTTATGGAAATATGGTTCACTGATTACATCTTCTGCATATCAGATTACCTAATTGATTTTTACCGGCATAGAGGTGCCAGGGAATCCAGACTTTTAAAAGTTCCCAGCATCGTTGATAATACCAGGTTCATGAAGTCGTACGACAGACCAGTTAAGAGCAAATACATCTGTTATGCTGGTAGCCTGACCAAGTTGAAAGACGGAGTGGATATCCTAATCCATAGCTTCTCGCAAATTGCCGGCAAGTACCCGGATATTGGCCTGGTGCTGGTAGGAAAGGCTGATACAACCGAAGATGAACATTACTTCCGGGATCTTGTTACCAATCTGGAATTAAACGGCAGGGTGGTGTTTACGGGAAAGCTTCCTCGAAATGAAATCCCGGCATACCTCTGTAATGCAGAGGTCCTTGCTCTTGCTCGTCCCCGAAGCATGGTTGCGGATGCCGGATTCCCATCAAAACTTACTGAATACCTTGCTGCAGGCAGGCCGGTTGTTGTTACCAGGGTGGGAGAGATTCCTGCTTATCTGACTGACAATGAAAACGCCTTTTTATCCGAGCCTGATAGCGCAGAAGCATTTGCTGAAAGACTGGATTATGTCCTTTCCAGCTATCAATTTGCTGCAGAGGCAGGTTTCATGGCGAAAGAGCTCACCTACACAGTCTTTAACAATAATTATCAGGCAATGAGAATACTTGCCTTTCTGGAATCTAATCTGAAAAGGTAAAATGCAAGCTGTATTTAAATCAGAACTGACTGAAACGGAAGTCCTGGATATTCAAAAATTCTGTTCATCGGTTGACTATTTTGCCCTGGAACAGTCAATCGGGTTTTCAAGGATATTGTATAACACTAAGATCACCTATTTCTATCTTCTGGATGGGGAGATAATCAAGAGCTTTTGCCAGGTTAATGAAAACTTAAAATTTGCACATATCTGGTATGGACCTGTATGTAGTGACAAAGAAGACATTATCACCACCATAAATGAGATTGTCCGTCACTATAAAAAAAGAGGGTTCTGGTATCTGGGAGTCCAGATGTATCTTAAATCAGGAAGTGATTGTGACTTTATTGAATACCAGCTTAATAAGTTCAACAATATCAGATATATATTTAACAACGAGAATACCAAATCCTCTCTCGAAATAGATCTTAGCAAAAACATTGATGACATTTTCGGAAGTTTCAGAAAAGGCCATAGAAGTGATATAAAAAGAGCAATCAACTCCGGAATTCATGTTGAAGAAGCAGCCGGCGAGGAGGATATCAGAGTATTCTCCGCGGTATACCGTAAAATGTGTAAGTCGAGGTCTATCGGTGGCCATACCGCCTCCGAAATAGAAGAATTGATCAATTATATTGAAAGCAATCGCATGGGTAAACTTCTGGTGGCCAGAGACACTGATAACTCAGTGATTGGTGGAGCGATATTTGCGTACCAGGGGATTTCGGTGAGATATCTGATCAGTGCCTCAGATCCCGATAAACGCGATTTGCCGATGACACACCTGATTATTTACAAGGCATTGGAGATGGGCAAAGCAGGCAAGTTCAAATATTTTGATTTCTGGGGATACAATCATTTTGCTGATAGTAATGACCAGATTTACAAGGTAAATAGCTTTAAGAAGGGCTTTGGAGGTTATTATACCTTTTTTGCAAAAAAGATGAACTTCAATCTCGTCCCCGGAGGTTACAATATTTACCGGCTTTTTGGGGTTATGAAGAGAATGAAAGGCAAGTTTAAGGGGAAAGAATGAAACAGAGAGATGCAGTTTATTATAACAATTGATACTGAGGGTGATAATCAGTGGGATCACGGCCGTGATCTTACGGTTGAGAACATTAAGTTTGTTCCTCGTTTTCATGCTTTATGCGAAGATTATGGCATTAAGCCTACTTATCTTGTCACTTCAGAAATATGTAATGACGCATATGCTAGAGATTTATTTACGGGTTATATATCAGACGGTCGCGCTGAGTTAGGAGCTCACCTGCATTCCTGGTCTACTCCGCCATTCATTGACAGCGAGGGTTTCAGGGAGAATGATGCCAATCATGCCTTTGCATCAGAGTTGCCTTATGATCTGCTGAACTATAAAATTGCAAATCTGACGGAGCAGATTTCCGCGTCATTCGGAAAGCGTCCCACATCCT
>DNOQ01000433.1 GCA_003501665.1 Bacteroidales bacterium
CCGCTCTGGTTTCATCCCAATCAACTACCGGGTACCTGATTTTTATAGTAATACTTCTTTTCTATTATTATAATAAGAAGCAGAAAATTATGATACTCCTGTGGCCAGCTGTCCTTGTTTTAATAGCACTGGCTTTTTCCCTTCCTTTCATGAGTGATAAAATTGTCAGCCTGATAAGGGAGGCGGAAATGATAGATATCATGGTTGAAGGAAGCATCGGCAGAGAATCATCGATTGCCCCGCAAAGATTTGCCTCTTTCGTGATTGCATTCAGAGACTTCCTTGCAAATCCTATTTTGGGTTTAGGTGGTAATATGGAAGCAAGCTGGACCAGTAAAATAGGTGCGAATGTATCTACAATAACGGGACTAGGAAACCTGTTAGCTCAACATGGTTTGGTTGGATTACTCTTTTTTGCCCTGGCATCTTATAAATCTTCAAGTTATTATGCTCGAGTCTTCAATTTTAAAGGTAACATACTGTTCTTCATTATAATACTTTTTATATCAATTAGTTATGGCATTATTTTATTGCCACTACTGATGAGTTTCTGGATGTTTGGTCTCTTCAATCCATTGAGTGTAAAGCAGTCGGATATCAGGATTCCGGGATTGACCTTTAAGGGAAAACCACAGATTTCTTGATTCATGACATGCGAGCAGGGAAATATTTTACTATAGTGAGAATCTATTGCTGAGTTATAATTTGTTTCGACAGGCAATGGCCAGGTAAATCTGATCAAATTGATACCTAACAAACAATCCTTAACCTAGTGCACCAGAGAATCAAACTTTGCTTTATACTCTCTCATTTGCCTCAGGGAGGAGCGGAACGGCAGACAATCAACCTGATTAAAGGACTGAAAACCACCGACTACGAAATTACTCTACTCCTTTATGCGCACACTGAGATTTTCTATAAGGAGGTAATTGAATTACCTGTTAAGATTATTGTGAATCAAACCTCAAAGGCAAATAAAGTAATCAGGAACCTTAAAAATGCATTGTTTTTAAGAAAGTTCTTAAGAGATACTTATTTCGATGTTATACACACACTTCTGTATCATAATGGCTTCTGGGTAAGACTGCTTGCACCAAAAAGATATACCGGCCGGATAATATACTCTGTCCGAAATACCGTGGATGAAATCCCTTTGTCCTCAAGACTGGCAGAAAAGATTTTAGTAAGAAAATCGATAGTTGTGACAAACAGCCACAAGGTTTTGGAACAGTATGTTAATATTGTTGGTGAAAGGCACCGGTTTCGCGTTTCGAATATTTACAATGGGATTGAAACTTTAAGATTTTTAAGCGACGAACCTCCTGGTTTTTCCGGAAAGACAATTATAGGAACGGTTGGAAGACAAACCGCATTGAAAAACCAAATTCAGATTCTACAGGCTGTCAATATTATTTCGAAAACCAAACCAGTGCATTTTTTTCTGATAGGTGATAAAGCTCAAGGTAGCTCTGTTGATAATGAAAGGTTTGTCAGAGACCATCAGTTAAGCGAGATTGTCACTATACTCGATTCTCAGCAAGACATAGAAACCTACTACAGGAAATTCAATGTATTTGTCCTTTCTTCGTTAAATGAAAGCTGTCCCAATGTGCTTTTCGAGGCTATGTTGTCAAAATGTCTTTGTATTGTCTCCGAAGGAGCTAATGCAGACAAATTTATCTCGGATGGACTTAATGGTTTGATATATGATGGTTCCCTTCAGATGCTTGTATCAAAATTGAACACAGCTCTTGAACTAATAAACGGGAATATGCATCATCCTATGGTCAACGCAGGATTTGATTATGCATTTAAGAACTTTTCATCTGACACCATGATGATGAAATATAATCGGATTTATAAGAGCATAGCACATAATACTGATATTGACGGATGAAGAAAACTGTTTTCTTTCTGAAGGATAGCAGGATTCATGATTGGCTGATTTCTGGTTTTGTAAAAAGAGATTTCCCTGTTCAATTCATGGGAATGATAAATCCTTCTGAGTTACGCGCCATGTCAAGAATCAGGAGAATAATTAGCCTCCATTTCAGGTATGCCCAACTTTCCTTGAAAAGTCTCTTGAAGAGCAGGCGAGGAGATGTCATAATATGTTTTCTTGATGTCATGGGGCTTTATCTGTTTCTATTATCACGGATCCTTTTCAGTAGAAGGGAGATAATAGTCATTAACATTATGTTTAATGATGGGAGTGACTTTTTAACGTCCATTAAGAGAAAAATGTTCAGGATGATGCTCAAAAATAACAGAGTTCACCCTACAGTAACATCCTCGGAATTGTCAGCCATTTATAAGGAATTATTTAGGATCCCTGAGAAGCATTTTTACCTACTGCATGATTGCTATGGAGATCAGGAAATATACGCAGACAGGCCAGAAGAAGGTGATTATGTATTTTGCGGAGGAACCAATGGCAGGGATTGGAAAACTTTGATAAAGGCTGCTGATTTGTTGCCGGATATCCGATTTGTAGTAGTTGGGCCGCAAAGAAATACTTTAGGCGATAAAATTCCTGGCAATATTGAATATTTCTTTAATGTATCATACAATGATTTTCAAAAAATGATGTTAAAGTGTTCAATAGTGGCCTTACCGTTAAATACAGAGGCTCCGGCCGGTCTGATAGTGTTGTTTTCTGCCGGGCTTATGCACAAACCGTTAGTGTCGACTAATAATTATACCCTGAGGGAATACGTAACCTCTGGAGAAAACGGGTTTTTGATAGAACCGGGTGACTATTTGACCCTTGCCGAAAAAATAAAGGAATTGAATGAGGACAGCCTTAAAAGAGGTGAATTTGGCGACAGACTCTTTAAGAAAGTTGTGGAGATTGGTTCCCCGCATGCCTTTACAGAAAAGGTAATTGAGATAGTGAAACAGAGCCAGCCAGTTGAACCTGGATTACAATCACGGGATCTGAAATGACTTATATAATAATCGGAGATTCGTTTACTTTTCCTGAGGGCGATGCAGCCACGAATCGTGTTTATGCCTACGCCAAAGGTTTTGTGGAAAACAATGTTAACGTACATGTAGTAGGTTTCAGGGGAGATTATCTCGCAAATCACTCAGGTGAAACCGAAGGTATTAAATATCATCACCCATTTCGACAGACAGTCAGGCATAACAATTTTTTTGTTCGACGGTGGCAGAAGGTTAAGAAGTATTACAATACTGTTTCGATATTAAAGGAGATTAATAGCCAAGACAAAATCAAACAGGTTACAGTCTACACAACAAATCTGACGACTCATTTCTTTGCCTGGTTTTTATCAGAAAGGTTTAAAGCGAAACTAATTAAAGAATGCAGTGAACATCCCTTACGGCTGTACCAGAAAAACATATTTGTCAGAACTATCGGTCATTTAAAGTTCAAAATTGAAATATTTCTTTCTGACGGGATCATTTGCATATCTCAATTTCTTATAGACTTCCATAGACTGCAAGGTTACCCGGAAAGGAAGCTACTGTTGGTACCAAGTACTGTAGATCCTGCCAGGTTTGCGGGCAGTAAGGATAAACCACTTCCTTACAAATACATAGGATATTTTGGAGCCTTGACGTTTAAACGAGATAATGTTGATTTGTTGATTAGAGCATTTGTTGCCGTATATAATGCCTATCCTGATTATTTCCTGGTCCTGGGAGGGCCTGGTAATGAAAATGACAGGGCACAAATTCTGGATCTAATAAATAACCTCGGGATTTCTTCCAGGGCGAAATTGCTGGAGTATATGCCCAGAAATGAAATTACCAGGTATATATTAGGATCCGAAATATTGGTAATGACACGAAGTAATGACCTGGAGTCTCAGGCATCATTCCCGTCAAAATTGACTGAATACCTTGCATCTTCAAGACCATTGATCACCGTTAAGGTAGGTGAGGTAGGTAATTTCCTTTCAGATGGAGTAAACGCTTTACTGGTAGGGCCGGGTGAGGAGATTGAACTTGCTGAAAAACTGAAGTTTGTAATTGATAATTATAATTTGGCAATTGAAATTGCTGAGAGGGGCAGGTTATTGACCCTGACCACATTCAATTATAACTACCAGGCAAGAAGGATTATTCAATTCATTGATACGCTGGGGTAGAGAATTATGAACTACTTGCTCAATCCTTAAACTATTTGTACTATGACCTGCGTGATATTTGGTGATGCTTTCACTTTCCCGGAGGGTGATGCTTCAACAAACAGGGTTTTTGCATATGCCAGGGGATTTCGTGAAAATGGAACAGATGTTCATATAGTGTGTTTCAGGAATTCATACATGGACACCCCTTCAGGTAATACAGAAGGGATTAAGTTTTACCATCCATACAACCGGACGGCCAGAAGCATGTCATTCTTTCAACGCCGGTTTGATAAAATCAGCAAATATTTTAAAACAATTGCTCTTTTCCGGGAATTCAGAAAGCAGGAAGATATCTCCTTTATTCTCTGCTATACAAAAGCAGTAAAGACCCAGCTTTTTGCTTTCCTGATATCCAGGTTCTTTGGTTCCAGGTTAATACTTGAACGCAGCGAGCATCCTTTAAAGGATTATGGAAGTAAGGTTGGCGAGGTGGTTTTTGGCCGCCTGAAGGTCTTTATGGAAATATGGTTCACTGATTACATCTTCTGCATATCCGATTACCTAATTGATTTTTACCGGCATAGAGGTGCCAGGGAATCCAGACTTTTCAAAGTGCCCAGCATCGTTGATAATACCAGGTTCAGGAAGTCGTACGACAGACCAGTTAAGAGCAAATACATCTGTTATGCTGGTAGCCTGACCAAGTTGAAAGACGGTGTGGATATCCTAATCCATAGCTTCTCACGAATTGCCGGCAAATACCCGGACATTAGCCTGGTGCTGGTAGGAAAGGCTGATACAACCGAAGATGAACATTACTTCCGGGATCTTGTTACGAAACTGGAATTAAACGGCAGGGTGGTGTTTACGGGGAAGCTCCCGCGAAATGAAATCCCGGCATACCTCTGTAATGCAGAGGTCCTGGCTCTTGCTCGTCCCCGAAGCATGGTGGCTGATGCCGGATTCCCATCAAAACTTACTGAATACCTTGCTGCAGGCAGGCCGGTTGTTGTTACCAGGGTGGGGGAGATTCCCGCTTATCTGACTGACAATGAAAATGCCTTTTTGTCTGAACCTGATAGCGCAGGAGCATTTGCGGAAAGACTGGATTTTGTCCTTTCCAGCTATCAATTAGCTGCAGAGGCAGGTTTCAAGGCTAAAGAGCTAACCTCCACAGTCTTTAACAATAATTATCAGGCAATGAGAATACTTGCCTTTCTGGAATCTAATCTGAAAAGGTAAAATGCAAGCTGTATTTAAATCAGAACTGACTGAAACAGAAGTCCGGGATATTCAAAAATTCTGTTCATCGGTTGACTATTTTGCCCTGGAACAATCAATCGGGTTTTCAAGGATATTGTATAACACTAAAATCACCTATTTCTATCTTCTGGATGGGGAGATAATCAAGAGCTTTTGCCAGGTTAATGAAAACTTAAAATTTGCACATATCTGGTATGGACCTGTATGTAATGACAAAGAAGACATTATCACCACCATAAATGAGATTGTCCGTCACTATAAAAAAAGAGGATTCTGGTATCTGGGAGTCCAGATGTATCTTAAATCAGGTAGTGATTGTGACTTTATTGAATACCAGCTTAATAAGTTCAACAAGATCAGTTATATATTTAACAACGAGAATACCAAATCCTCTCTCGAAATAGATCTTAGCAAAAACATTGATGACATTTTCAGAGGTTTCAGAAAAGGCCATAGAAGTGATATAAAAAGAGCAATCAACTCCGGAATTCATGTTGAAGAAGCAGCCGGCGAGGAGGATATCAGAGTATTCTCCGCGGTATACCGTAAAATGTGTAAGTCGAGGTCTATCGGTGGCCATACCGCCTTCGAAATAGAAGAATTGATAAATTATATTGAAAGCAATGGCATGGGTAAACTTCTGGTGGCCAGAGGCACTGATAACTCAGTGATTGGTGGAGCGATATTTGCGTACCAGGGGATTTCGGTGAGATATCTGATCAGTGCTTCAGACCCTGATAAACGCAATTTGCCGATGACACACCTGATTATTTACAAAGCCTTGGAGATGGGCAAAGCAGGCAAGTTCAAATATTTTGATTTCTGGGGATACAACCATTTTGCTGATAGTAATGACCAGATTTACAAGGTAAATAGCTTTAAGAAGGGCTTTGGAGGTTATTATACCTTTTTTGCAAAAAAAATGAATTTCAATCTCATCCCCGGAGGCTACAATATTTATCGGCTTTTTGGGGTTATGAAGAGAATGAAAGGCAAGTTTAAAGGGAAAGAATGAAACAGAAAGATGCAGTTTATTATAACAATTGATACTGAGGGCGATAATCAGTGGGATCACGGACGTGTTCTGACCGTGGAGAACATAAAGTTCGTCCCTCGATTTCAGGCTCTGTGTGATGATTACGGCATTAAGCCAACCTATCTTGTTACTTCCGAAGTATGTCAGGACTCATACGCCAGGGATCTGTTCGAAAGGTTCATATCAGACAAACGTGCTGAGATAGGTGCCCACCTGCATTCCTGGACTACTCCGCCATTCATGGACTGTGAGGGTTTTCGGGAGAATGATGCCAATCATGCCTTTGCATCAGAGTTGCCTTATGATCTGCTGAACGATAAAATTGCAAATCTGACGGAGCAGATTTCCGCATCATTCGGAAAGCGTCCCACATCCT
>DNOQ01000019.1 GCA_003501665.1 Bacteroidales bacterium
CACCTCAGTCTTGTCAAAACCCGTAAGATCAGGAATACGTACCAGTTTCTCGGGGTTACCACCTGCAACACAAGCAGCAGTCACATGTTTCATGCCGGCCGCACAACCTGATGATACCATTCCCCATTCAGCTTTGGTAAGCTCCGCAAGACGGCGGCCAATTCCCAGTGCAAGTTCATCATATTGTACAAAGAAACCCGCTGCTGCATGCGCTGCTTCAATAACCTCGGGCCGTTCAAGTGAACCACCTATAATCGTAAAGGTTCCCACACAATTGATCACCGGCTCCACTCCTATCGACTGGTAAATATTTGGCCCCGGCTCAAGCGCACCTCCTGCCGGAGATAAAATTGACTCAAGCGGGAGAAATCCTCCTGCAAAAGGCAGGATAGTTAAACTTTTAATAATGTCTCTGCGTTCCATACTGGCAATTATTATGATTGATTTTTTGTTACGATTACAATTAAAAATTTATTATTTGATTTTCAATCCAACTCCTCGCTGAAATCCCATTCTGGTCCCATACTATCCTCCCTCCGCGAATAGTCAGTTCGGCTTCAATCCTTCTATCACCATCCAGCCTGTTACCTCCTGCATCAACAAATCCAAAGCTACCTTTTCTTAAACTAAAAACAGCAATGTCGGCCACAGATCCTTCACTTAATTGGCCAAGATCTTCCCGTCCCACTGATAGTGCTGAGTTCCATGTAGCCCGAAAAATAATATCCTCAAAAGTCATACCTATATTCAGATATTTCGACATGATGTCGAGCATGTTTTTCATTCCCGAATTCATGCTCGAACGATGAAGGTCCGACCCGAAAGAATCAGGAAGAAGGCCATTACGGAATGCAGGTATTGCCACATTGAAATGAAACATTCCTCCTCCGTGCCCGACATCAAACCGTACTCCTTTTTTCTTTGCTTCAGCAACACAGGGCCGGATCTTAGCCTGTTCGTCAAGCAGGCAGGTGCGATCGGAAGCGACACAGAAGGAATGCGTATAAATATCTCCGGGTTTCATTCTTTCAAGGATTCCTTCAAGAGGAAGTAAGGGCAGATGGCATTCCACAAGGAGAGGGACTCCGGCAATTTTCGCCGCTTCAACAGCCCTGTCAAAAGGTGTCCAGTCACTACCCCTGTAATGACCAATCTTTACACCAACAATTATATCAGGAAATTGACCGGCAACCAGAGAAGTCATGCGGGCATCCATATCATTTATATCTTCCTCGGAAGGAAATCCGGTCATTCCTGAACCGGCTATGTTAAGGAAAGAAAGTACCCTGGTCTGTGATCTGTCAATCACCTGCTTCTTAAAAACCGGGAAATTCCTCCAACCCGAAGTTCCTGCATCCACAACAGTGGTTATTCCGGCTTTAAATGTAAAGTCATCGGGAGAAACACTTGAAAAACCATTTGCAAATCCTTCCCCGGGTCCTACAAATACATGAGTATGAATGTCAATAAGTCCGGGAGTAACATAATAACCCTTTACATCTACGGTTTTTCGTGCATTTTCCGGTGATATTGAAGGAGCGACTTTAAATATCCTGCCCTTTGATATTGCAATATCCGCAGGGGCATCGATTTTATTCTTCGGATCAATCAGATGGCCTCCTTTCAGAAGGATATCTATCTCCTGCGCCATATTAAAAACGGAAGTGGTGAAGATAAAGAGAATGAATAAAATCATTCTGCATATCATACAGTGAATTCTCGCTCTCCTGTCGTTATAAAATATTTTCTGATTCATAATATCGAGATCCGGATATTAAAAAGCGTAAATGTAAATTCTAATCTATTTATTTCCTGCAGCCACAGCGTTCCACACCGGTGAACCTATCCCATTCAGGTCCCATACAATTCTGCCTGACCGGATAGTCAGTTCTGCTTCAAGCTTCTGAGTGCCTGTCATTTTTGTGCCGCGCACATCGAGGAATCCGAAATCTCCCGTACGTAGGCTGAAGACTGCCACATCAGCGACTGATCCCGGAGAAAGATTGCCCAGGTCGGTTCGTTTTATGGCTCTGGCCGGATTGAGAGTGGCACGTCTGATAACATCACTGAGCGGGAGACCCATATTGAGAAATTTTGATAAAAGGTTTGCCATATCTTTCATTCCGCTGTTCATACTACCGATATGAAGATCGGAACTTATCACATCAGCAATAAATCCCTGCCGGATTGAAGGGATTGCCTGTTTCCAGTGAAAAGCACCTCCTCCGTGGCCGACATCAAATATTATCCCTCTTTTCTGAGCCTCAAGTATAAATGGTTTAACCCTGCCGTTTTCATCTACAGGAACTTCCCTGTCCTGTGGTGCATTGGCATAGGTATGTGTCCAGATATCTCCGGGACGCAAATGGTTCATAAAAAGTTCCTCAATTGATAAGGGCGGATGATGTTCACCCAGATCGACCATCACCGGTACATTTGCCATTTTTCCGGCTTCAACGGCCCGGTCAACCTGTGTAAAATCGGGTCCCCAGTAATGTGCCGACTTAACCCCGACAATTATATCAGGAAATAAACGGGTTATCATATATGCAGTCATCTCGGGATTCATATCGTTTACATCCTGCTCCTCAAATCTGCCATACATTCCTGAACCCACAATATTCAGAAATGCCAGTATCCTTGTCCTGGACCTGTCAATAGTCTGCTCCTTGAATTTTCTGAAATTTCTCCAGCCGGCAGATCCGGCATCCACCACCGTAGTTACTCCGGCACGAAAAGTAAATCCATCAGGGGGAAGTGCATCCCACCCGTCGGCTATATATGAACCCCTTTCAGTACCATGAAAAGCATGAACATGCATATCAATCAGGCCCGGAGTAACATACATTCCCCTTACATCAATCACCCTGGTTACATTATCTTCAGGTATCTGAGCAGCTACCCTGTAAATTTTGTCCTTAACAATTGCCACATCCATCACCCCGTCAATATTGTTTGCAGGATCAATAACATGACCTCCCTTTAAAAGAATGTCAATCGTCTGCCCGTTTAAAAACCCCGGGCTCCAGAAAAGAGAAATAAATGAAAGTACTAAAGCTGACTGTGAAATTGCACGATAAAATAGTTTTTTCATCGATTCAATCCTGATTTCTTATCTTTTCCCTGAAGTTGAACATCCGCCTTTGTGTGAAACCTTCATCCCGCCTAAAGCGGGATAAAAGATTATGAAAATACTTTACAACCGAGCGAAGCGAGCTCGACGAAGTCAATCATGAAGGTTCCACACGAACCATTTAATTTACAAAAATATAATAATATAATTTTCGTGTGAAACAGATGCATTAAAGATAATATAATTACACAGATTTTATATTTTTACAAAACAGTTGTACAATGCTCAAAGCATCATATCTGTGATAAGACCGGGCTTTAATTATAATTCATTTTTAACGAATCCTTAATATCTAATTAAATATGAGCAATTTAACAAGACGTCAGTTTATCGGCAGAAGTGCCCTCGGGATAGGATCAGCAGTTGTAGCTTCTC
>DNOQ01000338.1:0-4264 GCA_003501665.1 Bacteroidales bacterium
AATAAATAATGGTGCAAAGGCTCAGAGGCACAATGGCACAGAGGCACAATGGCGGAGGGACATAACGGTGCAGCGGCGCAACGGCACAGCAGCTCAATGATGCAAAGATTTAGAGGCATGGAAGTTTTTGCTGACCCTTGTGATATAACTCTTATCTTTTTACTTTTGTCTTTTATCTTGTTAATATTATGGAGTGTCGTCCGAATTGCGGAGCCTGCTGTATAGAGATATCAGTCTCGTCACCGATTCCCGGAATGCCTGAAGGCAAGCCGGCGGGAGTGAGGTGTATTCACCTGACGGATGATTACAAATGTGCTCTGTGGGGTGATCCTTCACGACCGGAAGTATGTTCCGATTACCGGGCCGAACCTGAGTTTTGCGGAAATTCGCGCGAAGAAGCAATTGCAATACTCAGATTACTGGAACGTTGATACAGATTGCTTCGTCACTTCCCTGACGAGTACACCACCTTTCCCCCCACGATAGTATAATCAACCTTCGTCCCCATTATCTCATTCTCCGGTATTGTCAGAAGATCCCTGTCAACAATTACCAGATCTGCAAGGTAATCCGGTTTGATTATACCTTTTCTGTCCTCCATGAATTGTGCATAGGCTGAACCCCATGTATAGTATTTTATAGCTTCTTCCATGGTTAGTTTCTGTTTGGGGAACCATCCTTCGCCCTCTTCACCTCTTCTCTCTTTACGGGTGACTGCTGCATAGAGTCCTTCTATCGGATTAAGAGGTTCAACCTGGTAGTCGGTTCCGAAGGCAAGAATTGAACCTGCATCAAGAAGGCTTCTCCAGGCATATGCTCCTTTTGATCTTTCTGTTCCGATACGTTTTTCATAGAATTTTTTATCCGAGATGCAATGAGCAGGTTGCATTGATGGTATGACACCCAGTTGTGCAAACCTTGGGATATCTGATTCCTGAAGTGTCTGAGTATGCTCGTCACGATGGCGGCTGTCGCGCTTTCCATTTACATCCCTGGCTTTTTCAAATGCATTAAGCAGCCAGTTATTACCTTTGTCGCCAATGGCATGAACTCCTATCTGGAATCCCATCCTGTCGGCAGTAAGTACCATGTCCTCAAATTCAGCATAATCCCACATTGCAAGTCCCGATGTGGAAGGTTCATCATCATAAGGTTCAAACATCAGCGCTGTTCCGGATCCCATTGATCCGTCAATGAATGCCTTCAGATATCCGAATCTTATCCAGTTGCCGCTGTCGGGATATTTTTCTTCGAGTTGTTTATATTTACTAAGGATTGCCGGATTTCCGGTAAGTGGTTTGCCAATATCGATCCTGCAGGTTAGTTCTCCCTCCCATTGAAGTTTTTCATAGGCTTCAAAATTCTCACTTCCTGCATTTTGAATACTTGTTACACCCAATTCCCGGGCTTCTTTCATGGCAAGAAGATAGCCCTGCCATTCTTTTTCTGCTGTTTCTTCGGGACTTCTTTCTGATTTGACATCTCCCAGTCTGACGAGGTTTTGTGCTGTCTCTTTAAGTATGCCGGTAGGTTCTCCTGTACGGGGATCTTTCTGTATCTGACCTCCGAAGGGATCAGGTGTATCTCTTGTGATACCGGATTTCTTCAGAACATAGCTGTTCACAAGCATCGAATGTCCGTCAGCTCTTTTAAGGAGCACGGGATTATTCGGGGAAACCCCGTCAATAAGCTTTTTTGATGGCCATTCCCGTGTAATGAACATCTCATGCTCCCAGTGTCCGCCCCTTATAACTTCTCCGGGTTTAGATTTTTCAACCTGTGCCTTTACTTTGTCAGTTATTACTGAAGGATCTGTGGTATATCGGAGTTCAATGAAATCGGGATCCAGGGGCCCGAAATGAACATGGGCATCATTAAAACCGGGAATTACCAGCCTGCCTGCTGCATCAATAACCTTCGTCTTTTCATTTTCAATAAGCTTTTTTATCTTACCGTTTTTGCCGACGGCAATAATAGTTTCCCCCTTTATGGCTATTGCCTCCGATAAGGGATTTCCGTCGTCGATGGTAAGGACTTTGCCGTTTAGAATCACCAGATCGGCTGGTTCCTGTTTCCCGCATGAAGAAGATATGAGCATGGTTATGATTGATAATAAGGGTAATAAATGTTTCATGGGTATAAGAATTTAGAGTTGAAATATAATAAATCATTCTTTTGTTCTTCGTTATTTATGCATCCGGCTAATAAAAAACGGTATTTTTAAGCCAGTTTGAATCAATTTTCCTGCGGACCGGATTATTTTAACTTACCTGTTAAAAATTTTATGATTTTATTAAAGCGGGAGCAAATTGAAAATAAATAATTTCGCAAAAAATTAAAAAAATGAATATTGCATTGATAGGTTATGGCAGGATGGGCCATGAAATAGAAGAGGCAGCCCGGAAAAGGGGGCATTCAATCGGTCTGATAATAGATATTGACAACCGGGCTGATCTGAATAAAGAAAACTTCGCTGGTATAGATGTTGCAATCGAATTCTCCACGCCGGAAGCAGCCTGCGAAAATATTAAATCCTGCCTGGAGATGAAGATTCCGGTAGTTTCGGGAACAACAGGCTGGTTGAAGGATTACGGGAGTATAAGTGAATTATGTGTAAAAAGCGGGACTGCCTTCATTCATTCAACAAATTTCAGTATAGGTGTTAATCTGCTTTTCAGACTTAATTCTGTACTGGCAGAACAAATGGCCCGTTATAATGAATACACTGTTTCGATTGAAGAGATTCATCATACCCGAAAGCTTGATGCTCCAAGCGGAACAGCAATAACTCTTGCCGAAGGAATTAAAAAACAGCATCCGGTTTATAACGGATGGTGTTTTGAAAATGAAAAAAAGATCAATATGGTACCTGTTAAGTCGGTAAGGGAGGGTAATGTTCCCGGAACCCATATAATCTCATGGGACTCGGAAACAGATACCATCAGCCTGAGGCATGAAGCAAAAAACCGTAAAGGTATGGCTCTGGGTGCTGTAGTTTCGGCTGAATTTATATATAGAAGGAAAGGGGTGTTTACCATGAATGACGTTCTTGGATTCTGATTATATTTTATACTTTTACCAGCTCAAATATTTTTTATGATGAATAAATTTTTTCAGACACAGTATATAAAATTTGCCATAGCGGCAATAATTTATATTCTTGTGGTTATCTGGATTGGAAATTTCCTGCTTCTTCTCGGACTTCCGGTAATATTTGATATTTATGTCTCGAAAAAAGTAAACTGGACTTTCTGGAAAAGGAGGGATCGTAAAAACAGTTCTTTTATAGAATGGCTTGATGCGATAATATTTGCAGTGATTGCCGTGACTCTTATAAATATATTTCTTTTCCAGAATTACCGGATTCCCACTCCGTCGATGGAGAAATCACTTCTTGTAGGGGATCATCTGTTTGTCAGCAAGCTGGCATATGGTCCACGGATGCCCAATACACCGATAGCATTTCCATTTACCCAGCATACAATGCCGATCACAAAGGGAAAATCATGGTCCGGTGTCATTTCGTGGCCTTATAAACGTCTTTTCGGGCTGGGTCATGTTAAGCATAACGATCCGATAGTTTTTAATTTCCCTGCAGGAGATACGGTTGTTGTCGAGGATCAGGCAACAAGTTATTATGAGATTGTCAGAAGAACTGCAAGAGAATTGCAGGCAAGGGATAATTTCGCGAATCCCCGGCCCAGACCGGTTGAATATTATATGCCAATGGCGCGGAAAGAGATATGGGACAGATATGAGGTCATATACAGGCCTGCGGACAGACGGGATAATTACGTTAAAAGATGTATAGGCCTTCCGGGTGACACCCTCACATTAACATCGGGTGCTGTTTATATAAATGGGGTCAGGGCAGAAGAGAATGACACTCAGCAGACAACATATATAATAGGGACCAATGGTACAACAATCAATCCAAAAGCTTTCGAAAGGCTTGGAATATCGAAATCGGATCAGAATATGCTTTCCGGTTCTGCATATTATCTCCCGCTGACAAAACCTAATGCGGAAACTATCTCTAAATTCACCAATGTAATCAGTGTAACTCCTGTTTTTGCCAGGCAGGGTGAATTTGCTCCGCATATTTTCCCTTACGATCCCGACCGGGCCTGGAATGAGGATAATTTCGGACCATTATGGATACCTTCAAAGGGTGCCGGCGTAAAGATTGATACATCGAATATATGTCTTTATGACCGTATAATTGATGTGTATGAAGACAATGATCTGAAAATTGAAAACAACA
>DNOQ01000338.1:4283-9067 GCA_003501665.1 Bacteroidales bacterium
TGGGGTTTTGTACCCGAGGATCATATTGTAGGTAAGCCAAAGCTGATCTGGTTGTCTATTAATAAAGAAGGCAAAGGTCTTAAAACGATCCGTCTTAAGAGAATGTTTATGAGGGTAAAATAGTTACCTGACTTTTTCCACAATTGCCTTAAAGGCTTCAGGATGATTCATTGCCAGGTCGGCAAGAGTCTTCCTGTTGAGGGCGATACTCTTTTTATCAAGTTTCCCTATGAATTCCGAATAGCTCATATCGTACTGCCGGACACCGGCATTGATCCTGCGGATCCATAGTGAGCGGAATTCACCTTTCTTTTTCCGTCTGTCGCGGTACGAATAACCCAGTCCTTTATCCAGGGTATTCTTTGCAACCGTGATTACATTTTTTCTTGAGAGAAAATTCCCTTTTGTCTGTTTGAGAACCTTTTTTCTCCTGGCTCTTGATGCGACCGTATTTACTGATCGTGGCATAACTCATTTTTTTGAATGTCAGCGTTCCGCCTTATGCGAAATCTTATCTGCTGAACAATCGGTTAATACTATAATTAAATCAAATAATAAAACACAAACAACTATTTACTTGCCAGTAAAAGTTTAACATTTTTCGTATCGGCTTTATCGACCTGGCCAAAATATGTAAGATTTCTCTTACGTTTGGTTGATTTTTTTGTCAGGATGTGACTTTTAAATGCATGTTTACGCTTTATCTTTCCCGTACCGGTGAATGAAAATCTTTTCTTCGCTCCCGGATTTGTTTTCATTTTTGGCATTTCAGTATAACAGTATTTATAAAATTACTTTTTCTTTTTCGGTGAAAATGAAATGATCATCCTTTTACCTTCGAGTCTGGGCAGTTGTTCAACCTTTCCATATTCTTCCAGATCGTTTGCAAACCGGAGGAGCAGAACTTCACCCTGTTCCTTGAACAAAATTGATCTTCCCTTGAAGAATACATAAGCTCTAACTTTTGCTCCCTCTTCAAGGAACTTTATTGCATGACGGAGCTTGAAGTTATAATCGTGATCATCAGTATTCGGACCAAACCTGATTTCTTTAACAACAACCTTTGCAGCCTTGGCTTTAATTTCCTTCTGTTTCTTTTTCTGCTGATAAAGAAACTTCTGATAATCAACAATTTTACATACCGGGGGATCTGCATTCGGAGAGATCTCAACCAGATCGAGTTCCAATCTGTCTGCCAGTTTCAGGGCATCCTGAATACTCATGATTTCTGCTTCAATCTCATCACCAACAACTCTGACCACCCTGGCAGTGATCCTGTTGTTAATTTTGTGAGCCGGCTGTCCAACTTTGCCGGGTATTCGTCTGACTGGTCCGGTAATAATTATTTCCTCCTAACTTTAGTTAATACTTGTTTTAATTAATTCTCAGATCAAATTTCAAGCTCCTTTTTAATTTCAGAACGGATGAAACTGATAAATTCTTCAATTTTCATTGTTCCTTTATCCCCTTCACCCTGTCTGCGAACTGAAACTGTTCCGACCTCAGCCTCTTTTTCACCTATTACAAGCAGGTAAGGGATCCTCTTTAATTCGTTATCTCTGATCTTCTTACCTATCTTTTCGCTCCTGTCGTCAATCAGTGTGCAAATATCGGAATTATTTAGAATATGCAAAACATTTGCAGCATAATCATTGAATTTATCGCTTATGGGCAGGACGACTGCTTTTTCCGGTGCGAGCCAGAGCGGAAATTTGCCTGCCGTATTTTCGATAAGAACAGCTACAAATCTTTCCAGCGATCCGAATATTGTGCGGTGTATCATTACAGGGCGATGCTTCTGGTTATCACTGCCATTGTATGTAAGGTCAAATCTTTCCGGAAGATTGTAATCAACCTGAATGGTTCCCAGCTGCCATTTACGACCTATGGCATCCTTGACCATGAAATCCAGTTTTGGCCCGTAAAAAGCTGCTTCTCCGGGAACAACCACGGTTTTAAGGTTCATTTCCGCAGCAGCTTCGATTATGTCACGTTCAGCTTTTTGCCAGTTCTCTTCAGAACCAATATACTTCTCCTTGTCATCCGGATCCCTTAATGAGATCTGTGCGGTGAAATCATTGAAATTCAGGATTTTAAAAATATAAAGAATTAAATCTATTATGTTTTTAAATTCTTCCCTGAGCTGATCGTGCCGGCAGAAGTGATGAGCATCATCCTGGGTAAAGCTCCTTACTCTTGTTAATCCGTGCAGTTCACCGCTTTGTTCATATCTGTATACTGTTCCAAATTCCGCCATCCTCAAGGGAAGCTCTTTATACGAGTGAGGAGTGGCATTATATATTTCACAGTGATGCGGGCAGTTCATTGGTTTCAGCATGAATTGTTCACCCTCCTCGGGTGTTGAGATAGGTTGAAATGAACTTGTTCCGTATTTCTCAAAATGGCCCGACAATTTATATAGATTTACATTTCCGATATGAGGAGTGGTAACTATCTTATATCCTCTTTTCTTAAGTAATGAAGTGAGATAACTGATCAGATTCTGCCTTACATCGGATCCCTTTGGCATCCACAGAGGCAGTCCCATACCCACTCTGGGAGAGAATGTGAATAGCTCCAGTTCTTTGCCAATACGCCTGTGATCACGCTTCTTCGCCTCTTCAAGGAATACAAGATATTCATTCAGTAATTTCTGCTCCGGAAATGTTATTCCATATATCCTTGTTAGCATTTTACGCTTTTCATCACCCCTCCAGTATGCACCTGCAACACCGGTAAGCCTGATCGCTTTAATTGGTTCTGTTGAGGGCAGATGCGGACCACGGCAAAGATCAACAAAATCACCGTTGGAATAGATAGAAATTGTACCATCTTCAAGTTCACCGATCAGTTCAGTTTTATATTCATCCCCCTTTCCGGTAAATAAATCAATTGCATCTTTCTTGCTGATTTCCCTTCTTTTATAAGGCAGGTTCATTGCTGCAAACTCTTTCATTTTCTTCTCTATGACAGGAAGATCAGCTTCGGTTATGGTTGTACCGTTACCGGGATCCACATCATAATAAAATCCGTTCTCTATGGCAGGTCCGATGCCGAACTTGATTCCAGGGTATAGCGATTCAAGTGCTTCCGCCATTAAATGAGCAGATGAATGCCAGAATGCATGCTTACCTTCATCATCCTCCCATTTATGAAGTTTCAGCGTTGCATCACTGTTTATGGGTCTGGAAAGATCACACACTTCTCCGTTAACTGTTGCAGCATAAACTGCTTTTGCAAGCCGGGGACTTATTTGTTCGGCAATTTCAAGACTTGATATACCGTTTTTATATTCTTGTGAAGTTCCGTCAGGGAACGTTATTTTAATCATAATCAATGCTCTTTTTAACGGAGTGCAAAGATAATTATAATTTTCTGATTATATGTTGAAGTATTAATACCCGGAACAGTGTTGATAAGAATTAAAAAGCAGGTTTTGAGAAGGGCGTCAATCCTCTATAATTAGCTTTATGTTTGTTTATATTTGAAAGCTGGCACACAATTTGACTTCAACAATGCAGATGCTAATACTTAAGACAATGAAGAAAATATTTTATCTCTCCCTTATCCTGCCGGTATTTCTTCTTGCATGCGAGAGGACCCCCGAGGCTCATTTTTCTGTAAATAAAATCAAACCCGAGGTAGGGCAGGAGGTTATTTTTAAAAATGAATCTAATAATGCGGTTGAATTTGAATGGGATTTCGGCGACGGATTCATGTCCAACGAAGCCAATCCGGTACATATATTCACAGGCACAGGCACCTTCGAAGTGGTTCTGACTGCCTATTCGGGCTCCGGTCTTTCGGATAAGGCAAAAATAACTATACAAGTTATGGTTCCCACTCTTCTCGAAATTGAGGTGGTTGAATATTATGATGAATATATTGTTCCCGGCGCCAGTGTCAGAATATATTCCACATTGCCCGACTGGGAGAATGAAAAAAACATGACTTCCGAAGGGTATACAGATTCCTATGGTTTTGTTGTTTTCTCCCACCTGGGACCTTATGTACACTATGTTGATGTATGGGAAAAGGATCATGATAATTATGCTCTTAAGGAAGAGGATTTAGGCTTTATCAGGACACCTGAAATAAGGCCTAACAGGATCAACAGATTTGTTGCATGGGTAGATTATACAGGCAGTGGCAAAGGAGCAAGGTCTACGGACAGAACATTTGTGATCAAAAAGCTTGAAAGGAAAGCCATTGATAAGTCAAATCTCTCTGACAGGTCAGGTAGTGATGACTGGAAGGAATTGTATGCCAGAAGCATTAAAATAAAATAATATACGAACCGTAGGGACATTCCATGGAATGTCCCTACGGTTCATCCCAATGATCATTATTTCCCCGAAAATGCTACAATTCCCTCGTATTTTGTATAACCTTTTTCTGTTATAACCGACATTTGCGGATTGCTTCTCCCTTTCATGGCGGCACAACCAATCTCGCCTGATTTATTAAAGGCAACAAATTTTTCGCTGGGGAAAAAATCCGGATTTACTTTCTTATACCGGTCAATAATCATATGGAGTGCATCTTCGCATGCCTGTTGTGGTGTTCTTCCATCTTTCATCCTCATAACCATATAGTATGAAGCGCACGATTTGATCACATCTTCCCCTCTTCCTGTTGCACCTGCAGCTCCGACTTCATTATCCACATAGAGACCTGCACCTATAATCGGTGAATCACCCACTCGTCCGTTCAGTTTGAAGCTTAGTCCGCTCGTGGTTGTGCATCCAGCTATATCGCTATTCTTATCAATTGCGAGTACATTT
>DNOQ01000037.1 GCA_003501665.1 Bacteroidales bacterium
GATGATGTTAAGAAGTATTTTCCCGATACCGTTATAATAGCCAGACCTCATACCCTTTGCGGCGATGATGTTTCCATGAATAAGATCATTGAATATGACCTTTCACTGATCGATGGGGATTATTTTCTTCAAACTCACAGCACAAATCCTCTGCTCAGTGCAGGAACCATTGACAGAGCCTTAGAGTTTTTCTTCTCCAACAGGAATAATTATGATTCCGTTTTCGGTGTTAACCGAATACAGTCACGATTATACCGGAGTGACGGGAAAGCAATCAATCATAATCCGGAAGATCTTATCAGGACACAGGATCTGGAGCCGGTATTTGAAGAAAATTCAACACTTTATATTTTCAGCAGGGAATCTTTCAAAAAAGCCGGTAACAGGAGAATAGGAAAAAAACCATACATGTTCGAAGTACCACGTTACGAAGCTGTTGATATAGATACACAGGCCGATTTCGACATGGCTGGTTATCTATATGAGTATCTTCGGAAAACTTAAAGTAAAATATCTTCAATCAGATTGCAGGAAAAATCTGCTTCAGAAAATGGACAAAAAAACTATTCTTGAGTGTATCAGGAATGCGGAAGAGAATCCTTCGGATGTTGACAGAAATATATTGTCGGGATTTTCAGGAGCAAAGATCATATCATTACTGAAAAATTTTGCATCAACTATAGTCAATGACCGGGCAACATACCTTGAAGTGGGTGTTTACCGTGGCCTCACCTTACTTTCAGTGGCTGCAACTGTCCCTGAATCCGAAGTATTTGGAATTGATAACTTCGCTTTTTTTGATAAATACGGGATTAATCTCAGTATCATCAGAGAAAGGATGACTAAACTGAATATTCAAAATGCCACTATAATAAATAATGATTTTGAAGATGCCCTGGAAAATCTTGACAGATACACAGGCGACATTAAAACAGGCTTGTATTTTATCGACGGACCTCATGATTACAGAAGTCAGCTCATGTCACTTCTCCTTATACGACCATGGTTGACCGAATCAGCTGTCATAATAGTGGATGACTCCAACTATCTTCATGTAAGGCAGGCCAACAGGGATTTCCTTATAACCAACCCGGAATTTAAACTGGTATTTCAGTCTTATACAAAAGTCCATCCTCAAAACTGTTCCGCAAAAGAAAGAGAAGAAGCAGAATCGGGATGGTGGAATGGAATAAACGTTATCGTCAGAGATCCGGATAATATCTTTGAACCGTTTTTACCCCCTACCATGCCGGATAAAACTCTGTTCACGAATGATCACCACATCCATACATCGATGTATCCGGAAGCTTTCAGGAAATATTCACGGATAGTTGATCTTATAGCATCCTGTAGATTAAGAAAGCCGGCGATGAAACTGAAGGGAAAATATAAATCGATGAATACTTATTCCGATGATCTGACTTATGACCATTTCAATCCTTCGTTTTTCAGTAATATTGTTCAAGTTAATGATAAAAATTAATAACAGCAGATCAGGCTGAATGGAACCATCAGATGGTAAATAGCGGTAATATTATATTAAAGATCTGGAATTCACCTACATTTACTACCTGGGGTAGTTTCCTGAGCAAGAGCCTCTATGCGGTACTTCTCCTCCCGGTTATTACCACCGTCCTGTCATCTGAAGATATAACGATATGGCTGTTATTCAACATACTTATAGGATTGCAGAATATCGGAGACCTTGGCTTTGGAGTAACCTTTATCAGAGTAATGTCCTATGCAATGGGGGGTGCTAAAGGAATATCGGGTATTTCCGGAACATCAATAGATAAACGAACCAATGGTCCTAATTATGACCTTCTTGAACGATCAGATGCTGCAACCAGACACCTGCTTTTTTATACAAGCCTGGTCTTTATACTGGTAATTTCAATTTCGGGTTATTTCGCTCTCAAAAGACCCATAAGCCTTACTGTTGAACAGAACAGTGCATGGATCGCTTTCGGACTGATTCTTATCACAACATTTATAAGATTTAACGGTAACCGCTATTCCATTTTCCTTCAGGGTGTAAATCATGTGGCGATGCTCAGAAGATGGGAAGCCATCATCTCTGTCTTATCCATTTTTTCAGGATTATCAGTAATTGTTACCACAAGATCACTGCTCTGGCTGATAATAAATCAACAGGTTTGGGCAATAATACAGATGCTTTTCAACCGCTACCTCTGCAGAAGCATCCTGGAGGGCAGATTCAGACTGTTCAGAAAGAAAGGTATTGATAAGGAACTGGTAAAGTCGATATGGCCGGCAGCATGGAAAACCTGGACCGGTGTCCTGATGTCTTACGGAATTGTACAGGCAAGCGGCCTTGTTGTGGCACAAATGGGAAATACCGCTTCAGTCTCTTCATATCTCTTCTCCCTGAAAATACTCGACATTATTAAAAATTTCAGTAATGCTCCCTTCTATAGTAAAATACCTTTATATAACAGACTCTTTGCCGAAGGGAACAGGAACGGACTGATGTCGAGGGTTGAAAACGGTATCCGTTTTTCCCTGCTGACCTTTTCAGTTACAGCAATAATTATCGGAATTGCAGGACAACCTCTGCTGAAACTGATCGGAAGCAATGTAACCCTTGTTCCGGAATGGATCTGGATCGCAATGATATTTTCATATTTTTTCGATCGTTACGGAGCCTTGCACCTTCAGTTTTACAGTATAACAAATGATATTGTCTGGCACATAGCCAATGGCGTCTCAGGGATCATATACATCGGATTCAGCTTTGTTTTCGCGGCAATTATGGGATTTGGCGTCATATCTTTCCCCATAGCGCTAATCATCAGCGGATTATCTTTCTTTACCTGGTACTCGGCACGCAAATCATATAATTATTTCAATCTTGATTTCCCCGGATTTGAATACAGAACAAGCTTTTATCCGTTATTATTACTGGTCGCTTATTTGTTATTCAGGTTAATGGCATAGAAAAACTTTATGAAAGTTTTAAAAGATATCTTAAGTTTTATTCCGAGGAAAATAAAACACCGGAAATGGCTGAAGACAGAAGCGTTCCGTCTTAACGTATTCCATGATATCCACAAAGGTGAGGATTGTTTCCTGTTAGGTAACGGTCCTTCACTTAATAAAATGGAACTGAACCTGCTTAATGATTATTATACGATCGGACTGAATAAGATCTTTCTGCTCTTCGAAAAGACAGGCCTTAACATAGATTATCATGTATGTGTGAACAGGTTCGTGATAGAACAATGTACGCAGGATTTCCTGAAGATGAAATGCCCGTCATTTATTTCCTACAAACATCGCAATGAACTTCCTGAAAGCAGTGACAAAATCTATTTTATCGGGGATATTCACTCGAAGTGGAAATTTTTTGAAGACATTACCACCGGGATATCCCAGGGAAGCACTGTAACTTATGCTGCCCTGCAAATTGCCTTTTATATGGGATTTAAAAGAGTTTTTCTTATCGGTATCGATCATAATTTCGCCCAAAAGGGGAAACCCCATAAAGTTGAAACGATGAAAGGGGATGATATGAGTCATTTCGATCCCGGCTATTTTAAAGGCATGAAATGGCAATTGCCCGATCTTCAGGGATCGGAAAGGGCATACAGGATGGCAAAATCACATTATGAAAATGACAACAGGCAGATACTGGATGCAACAGTTGAAGGAAAACTGGATATCTTCACGAAATTAGAATTTGAAGAAGCACTGAAAATTGCCGGAAAGAAGACAAGAAAATAATGACAAAGAAAATTGTGGTTACTGCACCATATTTGCAGCTCGAGTGGGAGAAGTATAAACATCTGCTCGATGATTATGACATAATAATACCTCCTGTTACCGAAAGATTTGAAGAAGAAGATATGTTGCAGATCCTGACTCCCGGTATTGAAGGTATAATCTGCGGCGATGACAGGATAACTGAAAAAGTCATCGATAAAGCCACAGATCTGAAAGTAATAGTTAAATGGGGAACAGGTATTGATTCCATTAACAGGAAATTTGCGGAATCAAAGGGGATACATGTAAGGAATACGCCCGATGCCTTTATCACCCCGGTAACTGAAAGTACAATAGGACTTATGCTTTCAATCGTCCGAAGGATAGATGAGAACAACCGGAAAATGCATGAAGGCAAATGGGAAAAGATCCGTGCATTTACTCTTTTCGAATTAACTGCCGGAATTATTGGTTATGGACTGATTGGTTCCGCTGTTGCCGAAAAACTCACGGCATTTACAAACAATGTGGTCTGGCACGATATAAAACCTGATGAAGAATTAAATCACAGCAAATATTTCGGAAAAAGAGTTCCTCTGCCGGAATTACTTGCCATATCAGATATTATAACTCTTCATTGCGATCTTAATCCGACAAGTCACCATCTTATTGCCGAAGATAAAATCCTTCAGATGAAGGATGGTGTTATCCTGATCAATACTGCCAGGGGAGCGGTACTTAATGAACCTGATATTGAAAAACATCTTAAATCAGGTAAGATAGGATATGCGGGACTTGATGTTTTTGAAAGGGAACCGTTACCGGAAAATTCGTTCCTGAGATCATGCGACAGGTGCATTCTTCTCAGCCATAATACCAATTCAAGCCCCCTGCATTGGAAAAGAGTACATCTTAATTCAATAAAAATGCTGAAGGAATATGTATGATTTTACATATTGGTAATATTACGACCCCCTTCCCCGTTTCCCCCAGGGGGAAAGGCCAAATCCTTCCACCACCGGGGGAAGGCGGTGATTGGGGTAATTCTCCTTCCATACTGACGTAATAAAATTGTTTGCTTTTAAAATTTCAGATAATGAAGAAAAATTCAGGCAGGAAAATAATCCTTATTACAGGATGTCTTGGAGGGATCGGAAGTGTTATGGTCGATTTTTTCAGTAAGAAGGGATGGTTTGTTATCGGTACCGATAAAAGAGAATCTTTTTCCAATGCCGACATCAAGATAACCACCGATCTTAATGATGTGGAAGAATCAACCAACCAGATTCTGAATACCATCAATCAGAATAAGATCACTCAAATAGACGCCCTGATAAATAATGCAGCCGTACAGATAAAGAAGAAATTTGATGATCTCACCTGCGATGACTGGCTTGAAAGCTTTAATGTCAATGTGATTGCAGGATTCATGCTTGTAAAAAAGCTACGGAAACATCTTCACGGAGGAAGTGTGGTAAATATAGGTAGTATTCATTCATCTCAAAGCAAAAAAGGATTTCTGGTCTATGCCACTACAAAGGGAGCAATCAGAACAATGACACAGAATCTCTCGCTCGAACTTGCACCCGATATAATGGTGAATTGTATTGCTCCGGCTGCTATTGACACTCCTATGCTTAAAGCCGGCTTATCAAAGGAAGAGTATCTGCAGCTGAGAAAATTCCACCCGGTTGACAGAATTGGCAGTCCCGTCGAATTATCAAAACTGGTTTATACACTTTGCGAAAGGAATATCTTCCTTACAGGTACATGTATAGAGTATGATGGCGGAATTTCCAAACTATTGCATGATCCGGAGGTATAATGTCGGACTTTAGCATTATCAGACCTGTCAGAAAGACCGCAAAATGGATTAGGAATAATCTGTCAGGAAGAAATATTATTAATTATAAAGACAGGGGCATAATAAATCTCATTGATGTGGGATCAATGGGCAGACTTCCTGAACCCTGGTATTCCCATGCCTGTTATATAAGGAATCTTCTTTCATTTGAACCCCTCGACAAACCGTTAACCAGAAAGAATGTAATTGTATCATCAAATGCACTGTGGAAGGAGAACTGCAAAAGACCGTTTTATATCTACAAGGGACTTAAATCAACAGGTTCGTCACTATTTGAACAGAATTTCGAATATGTGAATAATAATTTTGCCGAACTCAAAAACCACGGATCACGGCACCTTTCTGAAACATGGCACAAACGGTCTGAATTGATCAAAGTTACAGGATGTGATTGCACCACCCTCGATTATACTCTTGAAGAATTAAATCTCCCATATTCATTTGATTTCTTAAAAATCGATGCTCAGGGTGCTGAATATGAAATATTACTCGGATCTGAAAACTTCCTTAAGGATTCCTGTCTCGGCCTTCATCTTGAGCTGTTCAATATCCCCATGTATAAAGGAATAAAGCTGCTTCCTGAAGTGACTGAATACCTGGATGATTTTGGGTTCAGTCTTGTAAAGAAGATGCCTTTTCACGGCACATTCAATTCCCAGAATGACTGCATATTCATTAAAAGGACAATCCCCGGGAACAAAACAGAAATCAAACAACTTATCCTGAAAATATACTCCGTTAATCCATCTGTGTAACTCCGTGAAACCCCGTGTACCTCGTGGTCAAATAATTATCTTCTCTTCAGGAACAGGTTAATATAGATCCTTACGAAAAACAGGTAAATAAATCTGAAAAAGACCTTTATTTTTTTACCTTTTGAATATTTCATACTGATCCTGACATAATCCCACAGCCAGGCAAAGGAATAAAAAGAGAGGCCTTTCATATCATACACTGTAACCGGCATGTCGATATACTTAAATCTCAATCCCCTGCAATACCAGTAATAGAAGAAATCATAGATTGAACTGACACTATATCTCAGATCATAAGGACGCTCACGGTAATAAACCGATCTGACAAATGCCGACTGGTGATTGATCGGGATCCTTTTCCAGAAGAGGTCAAGGTTTAATGGTTTCACACTCTTGCCTGTATCCGGATCGATACAATAACCATAAATTATATCGGCATCTGTGTCAACATTAAAAATATCTTCAACCACTTTTTCATTGTAAAAAGAGTCATTTGAATTCATAAAACATATCCACTCGCCCGAAGAAAGAGATATCCCTTTATTCATGGCATCATATATTCCCCGGTCGGGTTCAATCCTTAGTATATCTATTTTATCGCTGTACCGGTTCAGTATATCCACAGTACCATCTGTTGAATTACCGTCAATTACAATAAATTCAATATTCCCGTAAGTTTGTTCTATAACGCTTTTTATCGTCTTTTCGATAGTTCCGGCGCTGTTATAAGAAATTGTAATTACTGTAATTCCGGTTAATCTGTTCGATTTCATAATCTTTTGGTCTGGCTCAGGCGGGATGAAGGTTTCATTTTGTAAAATTCAGGTAACGGATTAATCAATACCGGTTTTATAATGCAAAATAAGCAGTAAAGTCATAATCTGGGTTAAAATAAATAAGAATTCCCTACTTTTATAACGGTGATTTAAAAATAGTAATACTTTTATTTCCTCTTTAAACTGGATTCTATTAACTGATATATAATATATTATATTCGTATGAAACCGCTCAAGCAGTATTTGCCTCATCTTCTGATCGTGTTTTTTTTCCTTGTAATATCATATATCTATTTTTATCCTGTACTTGAAGGTAAGGTTCTTCGTGCCAATGATTCATCCGTATCCAATTATATTTCGCAGGAGATCCGCGATTATCGCGCAGAAAACGGTAAAGATCCTTTATGGACCAATTCGATTTTCAGCGGTATGCCGGGTTATCTGATACTCACAAGGCATCCGGGTAATCTGATCAGACATGTTGATAATATTCTCAGGATTTTTAAAATGCCGGTGTCAGTACTTTTTCTTGCAATGACAGGGTTCTATATACTCCTTTTGATGTTAGGGATTAACCGCTGGATAGCAGCAGTGGGAGCGCTGGCTTATGGTCTGTCGTCATTTTTGTTTCTGATACTGGCCGCCGGACACAATACGCAGGCAATAGCCCTTGCCTACATGGCACCGATGATTGGAGGAGTTTGGTATGCCTACAGGCATGATGCACTAAAAGGCGCTCTTTTTACTGCTTTTATTCTTTCGCTTGAACTGCTGGCTAATCACCCCCAGATAACATATTATGCCATTTTGTGCCTTCTGGTATTTATTGTTACAGAATTCATATATGCTTTAAAGGAAAAAACCATTTTAAAATTTCTGAAGAGTTCTGCAATTCTTGTCATTCCGGTAATTATTGCTGTCGGAATCAACTTCGGCAATCTATATACCGTTTACGAATACAGTAAATATTCAATGCGTGGAAAATCGGATCTGATTACCGATAGTAAAAATCAGTCATCGGGGCTTGACAGGGATTATATNNATTCTGCGGCAGAATGACCTGGCTTCGGCTACAAATCAGGTGCTGAAATACTGGGGAACCCAGCCAGGAACAGACGGGCCGCATTACATGGGAGCCATCGTCATACTTCTTTTTGTGCTTGGCCTTATAATCACCAAAGGACGGGAAAAATGGTGGTTGCTGGTTGCAACACTGTTATCGGTGATGCTTGCCTGGGGAAAGAATTTCATGCCATTTACAAATCTGTTCATTGATTATTTTCCGGGTTATAATAAGTTCAGAGCTGTTACAATGACGCTTGTAATTGCACAATTCTGCATACCGCTGCTGGGAATTCTTGCTTTAAGGGATATCTTTGAATCTGCCATTCCGAGGAAAAATATCCTGAAAAGCCTGAAGATTGGAGGCGGAATAACAGGCGGACTTTTGTTGCTCGTTATAATAATCCCGGGTATTGCCGGATCTTTCCTGAACCCGATGGAGAACGGTTATCCCGACTGGCTTAAAACCGCCATGGTGGCCGACAGGAAGGAACTTCTCAGATCTGATGCCGTCAGGTCGTTGCTTTTCATTCTGGCAGCCCTGGGTGTAATATTCGCATTTTTAAGCAACAAACTCAGGAAAGATTATTCAATCCTGATAATTGGCATACTAATCTTATTGGATCTATGGACTGTGGATAAAAGATACCTTAATTCCGACAGGTTTGAAAGACCTTCAGCTATACGGAAATCCATTGCTCCTACTACTGCCGATTCATTCATCCTTCAGGATAAATCATATTACAGGGTACTTAACCTTAGCCCCACAGTATCACCCTTCAACGATAATACCCCGACATCATATTTTCATAAATCGATCGGAGGTTATCACGGTGCAAAACTGAAAAGATACCAGGAACTCATTGATTCTGCCCTTATAAGAGATATCAACACTTTTATAAGTGCTGCCGGAAATGCCCGTTCCGTGGAAGATCTCATTCCTGCATTGACAGGAACTTCTGCACTTAACATGCTTAATACAAAATATATAATTTTTAATCCCGATGCCCCGCCGGTAATTAATCCTTATCGCCAGGGAAATGCATGGTTCGCGGAAAATGCGGTACTGGTTGAAAATGCCAACGAGGAAATAATGGCAATTAAAAACCTGAAACCTGAAGAAACTGCTATAATTGACAAAAAATTCGGAGATCTTCTATCGGGTAATAATTACCCTGTAACACAAGGTGACACTATAAGCCTGATATCATACCAGCCTAATGAGCTCATATACAAATATTCTGCAGGATCCGAAAAACTTGTGGTATTTTCTGATATATATTATCCTGCCGGGTGGAAATGCTTTGTTGATGACAACGAAACCCCTTATATGAGGGCTAATTATGTATTAAGGGCAATGATTGCTCCTCCAGGCGATCACGAAATAAAATTTTCCTTCGAACCACAATCATTTATCACCGGCAATAAAGTATCACTGGCAAGTTCTGTCCTTCTGATACTTCTTATAGGTGGATACCTGGCATCAATGTTGTTTAAAAGCAAGGAATCCAATTAGTTCATGGTACATTATAATAAATGCCCTCTCTGCAATTCCACAGTTATTGTTCATCATCTCATGTGCAGGGATCATTTCCTCAGCGGGGAAGAATTTGAACTTGTAAGATGCCCATCATGCTCAATGATCTTCACACAGGACCACCCCGATGAAAATAATGCGGGAAAGTATTATGATTCTGCTGAATATGCCTCTCACCATGACGAAAATAAAAACCTTTTAAACAGAATTTACAGGATCGCGAGGGGAATCATGCTGAGCCGGAAACGGAGGCTCATAAGAAAAATTACAGGAAAGGATAAAGGCAGATTACTTGATATCGGCAGCGGCAGCGGACATTTCCTCTTTGAGATGAAAAAATCAGGCTGGGATGTTTGTGGTATTGAAATAAATGATCAAGTAAGGAATCTTTCAATAAACAGATTCGGTCTTAATGTTTTAACAACTGAAAAGTTAAACTCGCTCCCGACTGAATATTACGACTGCATAACACTCTGGCATGTTCTTGAACATTTTCAGGATCCGTTTTTTTACGGATACCATATAAACCGACTGCTTAAGCCCGGGGGCATATGTATTGCAGCAGTTCCAAACAGTAAGTCGTATGATGCCGGCCATTATAAAGCATTCTGGGCTGCTTATGATGTTCCCAGACATTTATGGCACTTTAATCCCGATACCTTTATAAGGTTTTCTGAAATAGCCGGACTGAAATTAATCCGGATATACACTCTCCCGCTGGATGTGTTTTATATTTCAGCTTTAAGTGAAAGATACAGGGGGATCAGGATGCACTTTATCAGGGCAATGATGATATCCTCATGGTTCTGGTTCCTGACCCTTTTTAATAAAAATAAATCCAGTTCTCTGATCTACATTCTCAGAAAACAGAGATGATCAATACCTGTCGAGCCAACGGTACTTTCTTGCACTGTCACCTAACTTAACGGCAAGTGTTATCTCATGTGTACCATAAGTAATCCGCTGTATTTCCTGAAGGGTGAAATCGAATGCATATCCCATGAATATGTTAGTGTATTTCACTCCCACATTGGCAATGACTGCTCCGCTTGTCCGATAGGCTATTCCTGCCCAGAATCCTTTATTATAAATATAAGTTAATCCGATATCTGCCTGTGGTTTAAATTGTTCCGACATCATAAAGAGAACAGACGGTTCAAGTTCTGTTAAAGAATTCAGCTCAAAATAATATGAACCAAACAAATTATAATGCCTGTCCATCCTGAAATATTTATAAGCCTCACTTCCAATCTTTGCCGAACCTTTGAAAAGCTGTTCTGCAGAAAAACCGACATTATATTTTGAATTAAGCAGATAAATCCCGAAAGATGCATCCGGTATGAATAATCCGCGTCGAAGTTCATTGTTAAGCCATGGCTCGTTGGGATCTTCAAAATTTATCTGAGTTTCATCAATTTTATAATGATAACCTGTAAATGAAAGTCCGAAAGAGAG
>DNOQ01000461.1 GCA_003501665.1 Bacteroidales bacterium
TCAGCATCATCTCTCAAATCCGGGAGTAAAATGCGTCGCAATATGTGATGTCGATGATTCCATTCTCAATGAAAGGTCATCAGAAATTCAGAAGAAATTTAATCAGTCACCGAAACTCTACAAAGATTTTCGCAAACTACTGGAACAAAAAGACATAGATGCAGTCATTGTTGGGACTCCCGACCACTGGCATTGCCTTATTACAGTTTATGCCCTTCAGGCAGGAAAGCATGTTTACTGTGAAAAACCAATGGCAAACACCATTGCAGAATGTAATATTATGGTAAGGGCAGCCAATTATTATAATAACCAGATTGTCCAGATAGGCCAGCAGCAACGGAGCGGCTTCGTTTTTCAGAAAGCCATGGAATTTATAAAGACCGGCAGAATAGGTAAACTGAGGAGAGTAAATATATGGGCAAATTTTGAATATGGTGTCGGACAACCAATAGTACCCGATGAACCTGTTCCTGCAGGTGTGGATTTTGAAATGTGGCTGGGTCCCGCACCGCAAAGGTCATTCAACAGGACCCGTTTTCACGGATCATGGCGGCACTTCTGGAATTATGGCGGCGGCTTAATGTCGGACTGGGGAGTACATCTTCTCGACATAGCACTATGGGCAGTTGATATAAAGGAGCCACCGGAAAAAGTACTGGTTTACGGGGCAAATACATTTCACGAACCAAGAAGCCGGGAAACATTCGATTCGATGACTGTAATTTACCCTAAAGATGATTTTGTGATCAATTGGGATATGACAGGAGGAATTGCCAGGGGACCTTATGATTCATCATACGGACTTGCGTTCATAGGAGATCTTGGAACTCTGTCCGCCGACCGCTCAAAATTGATACTCTATCCCGAATGGGACGGTCAGGCAAAAAAACCGAAAACCGAAGAATACAGGTTTACCGAAGGCAGGGAATCTCACGGAGACCATATTAAGAATTTCATAGAGTGTATCAGGACAGGCAGCAAACCGGCCTGTCCTCCGGAAACCGGAAGAGTTGCTGCCCTGCATGTACATATCCCGAATATAGCTGCGAGAACAGGCGAGCCGATACTTATATGGGACGATGCCAACAACAGATTCACAAACAGCAGCAGGGCAAATGAGCTTATTACTCCGTCTTACAGATCTCCATGGAAACTGCCGGAATATTAGCAGGGAAATCAGAGCGCAGGGCTCAGGGCTCCAGCCTTCGCCACCACCTTCGCTTTAGCTCCGGTGGTCAAAGAAGGCTTCGGCTGGCAAAGCAGGGCACAGGGCGCAGAGCATTTAGTTTTAAAGTTGTTTGATTTTTGAATTGTGATTTTTGAATTGTGATTTTTGATTTTAAATCACAAATCAAGACTCACAAATCACAAATCACAAATCATGTTTCAGTCTTCCATCTTCGGGAACCTCTGCGAAAATCTGCGAATAACTCTGCGAAAATCTGCGAGATAAAAGAACCACATCAAATACAGGAATAAAATGATAACCAGAAGGAAATTTATAACAGGATCAGCAGCAGCAATAATTGCTACAGCATTTGTACCTGATGTCTTTTCAGTTAACTCAGCAAGGAAACTGAAAGACTTCGGCTTCATTTCAGGAATAATAGGAAATGAACTTAAGGGTGACTGGAAGGCAGTCCTGAATCAGGCTGCCTCATTTGGATACACCGAGATAGAGACAGGCAATTTTCTTGGCGATTCGGCTGAGAGTTACCTGGCATTCCTGAAAGAGATCGGTCTCATACCTGTTGCCGGCGGAATAAATTTCACGTCCGGGGATGACGAACTTCTGCTTACCTTCGGATTGCTCCACAAGCTTGAAATGAAGATTGCAGTAACATACTGGCCATGGTACAGCGGAGGTCCTTTCAAGCTCGATGAATGTAAAAAAAGTGCTGAAAGGTTAAATTACCTCGGAAAACTTTGCCATGATAACGGGTTGAAATTCTGCTGGCACAACCACGATAAGGAATTTATTCCGATGGAAAAGGGACTTCCGTTTGATTTTTTGATGGATAACACCGACAAATCGCGGGTTTTTTGCGAACTCGATCTTTACTGGGTGAAAAAAGGGGGCGGCGATCCACTGAAAGTTATGAAAAAATATCCGGGAAGATACTTAATGCTCCATGTCAAAGATATGGCACCAGGTGAAGGAATGGATTTTGAATGTCCCGGAAGCGGTATACTGGATTTCCCTCCACTGTTCAGGGAAGCTGATAAACAGGGCATAAAACACTATATGGTCGAACGTGACAACGTACCTGATGGAATCGCCTGCCTGAGGTCAGCATCGGAATATCTTAAAAGTTTAAATTTCTGAAACCATTTTATTTCAAATTCGGTAAATTTGATCTATATGACTACGGTTGAAACCTTCATCCCGCCTCAGGCGGGACAAAAGATCATGAAAAAATATACAATCATGAAGGAGATAAATTATCAAATGCCACTGGTACTTGGACTGACGCTGCTTGCTTCCGCTTCGTGCCAGAACAGACAGGTTAAGCAAAACACTGCAGATAACAGAAGGCCGAATATTCTTTTCATAGCTATTGACGATCTCCGGCCCGAACTGGGTTGCTATGGCAATAATATAATTTCATCTCCAAATATCGACAGACTTGCATCACAATCAGTTACATTCAGCAGAGCATACTGCAACGTTCCGGTTTCGGGGGCATCAAGAGCAAGTCTCCTGACAGGTACCAGGCCAACCAGCTACAGGTTTCTGACCTTCGATACACGGGCAGACAGGGATTATCCTGAAGCTGTGACCTTACCTGAACATTTCAGGCAAAATGGTTATTATACCGTTTCACTCAGTAAAGTCTTCCATAATGAAGGTGATTGTAAAAATGCCTGGGACGAAGAATGGAGACCTTCAGGAGAAGGTACATGGCGAAATTATCTTACCGAAGAAAACCTCCGGATTGATACACTGATAAAAAGAGGAATGCCGTTCGAAGCGGCCGATGTTCCGGACAGCGCATATTTTGACGGTAAGACTGCTCAGAGAGCTATCCGGTCGATAAGGAAATTAAAGGATTCCGGTAAGCCTTTTTTCCTTGCAGTCGGATTCCTGAAACCCCACCTTCCTTTCAATGCACCAAAAAAGTACTGGGACATGTATGATCCGTCGGAAATCGGCATTGCTCAAAATCCTGAACCTCCTGCGGATGCTCCCCCACAGGCAATTCACAACTGGGGTGAACTGAGACAATATTATTCGATACCTGAAAAAGGAGCCCTTACTGATTCGGCTGCAAATAAACTGAGACACGGATACTATGCCTGCGTCAGTTATACTGATACGCTGATAGGTGAATTGCTCGATGAACTTCAAAAAAACGGATTATCGGAAAATACAATAGTCATTCTCTGGGGCGATCACGGATGGAACCTCGGAGAACACGGAATGTGGTGCAAACACTGTAATTTCAATACATCACTCAATGCTCCGCTTGTAATTAAAGTACCCGGACTGACTAATGGAAAAACTAACAGTAACATTACCGAGTTTATTGATATTTACCCTACCCTTTGTGAGCTGTCAGAACTTGACTTACCACACCACCTTGAAGGCCAGAGTCTTGTGAAAAGGCTGAAGAAACCTGAAAAGA
>DNOQ01000424.1 GCA_003501665.1 Bacteroidales bacterium
TGGCTATAAAGAAGATACCTGAAGTTACAGGTTTGTCTGCCGATGAAAAATCAAAATATCTGGGAGAAGTGCGCACATTACGTGCATGGTACTATTTCTGCCTTGTCCGTTATTATGGTGACGTTGTTTTCAATACCGAGGTGATTACAGATCTGGCTGAAGTACAGCGTCCCAGGACGTCTTTGGTAAATATATATGACAAGATCATTGTTCCCGATCTGGAATTTGCCGTGAATCAGAGCAAGCTTGTTGATGTCAGGTCGACGGGTCGTATTACAAAGCATGTGGCCAGAGCTATTCTTGCCGATGTTTACCTGACGATGGCAGGATATCCTTACCAGGAGGCAAAGGCTGACACTGCCAAAGCATGGTGTGTGGATGGTTTGTGGACGATGACCCAGTACCCGGTTAATACCCCGGGCTCAAAAGATCTCCTTCAGAAAGCTAAAACCCAGCTCGACTTCCTGTATGGAAAATATCCGATAGGAGACTTCACCGATCTTAATAAACCTGAAATGGATAATAAAGGCGGTGCAATATGGCAGGTTCAGTATCTGGTTGGTACCAGCGCTCATGGCGCTATTCAGTGCTTTGTGCCTCTTTCAAGCCATACAACCGTCCTTACTACTGAAACAGGAACAATAATTCCAAGTCTTGCATATCATGGTTCTTATGATCCTGCTGACAAACGGATCATTGACAGGAATTATTTCTATTACAGTGATACCTATGCCGCCAAATATGACGTTAATGAAGGACCTGCAGGAAAATTTCCGTTACCATTCCTGTATAAATATTACGACTTCCAGGCGATGAAGGTTAAAGGCGAATCAGGACTGAATTTTAACCTTTACAGATATGCGGATATTTTGCTGATGCTCACTGAAGTGAACTGGACACTGAACCAGCTGGGAGTATCAGTTCCTTCAGCTGATGTCGTTAAAGGCATAAATGAAGTCAGAGAGAGAGCAGGATTATCAACATTTGCAAATGCGGGCGATGTTGCCCTTAAGGATATAATGAGTGAACGCGCATACGAACTCATCTTTGAGAATAAGATGCTCTGGGATATGAGGCGTACACGTCAGGCTCTTGTCGACGGATCAGGTTCGTTCACACGTCTTGAAAATCTGGTGGGTCATCAGCCCACAAGTTTTAACTATAAGTTTTCTGCAAAACATATTTTGTCGCCGATATCGGTAAATGAGATCGCGAACAATGTGAAAGTCCTGCAGAATTACGGTTGGTTACCTGTTCAGGTTGGTCAGTGATGAATGATTTGTTTAATTCCATAAATGTATGAAAATGAAAAAAATCATATTATTCTCGTTGTTGATGACGCTTTTTGTCAGTTGCCAGGATGATCTGTATGATATTCCGAGAGATGAGAACGGGAAGGCTGTACTTACAGATGTTTCTAGTGCGACTACAACAGGGATCAGCACACTTGACGGACAATTTTCAGTGACTGCATATCTGCCCAACGCAAAATCCGGCGATGTTATGAATGTTGAATGTCTGCAGCTTCAGATACCAACAGGAGCGACAACCACACAGTTATTACCTCTTGCCGGTACGCAGAAAACAGCCACGGTAGGCTCAGATCTCAAAGCTACGATAACCTATACCAGAGCTGAGGCAAAACTCAACAAAGCAGGTGATTATGTTACAGTTACTTTTGGCGGCGCAACAGAATCAGCAAAGCAGAAAGTCGACATGGTCGCTGCAACTAATACAACGAAACCCAGAGTTTCGGGTAAAGATGTTGATGTTGCCAGAACTGATGAAACAGCTTACTTCAATGTGAGTGTTGCTCCAAAAAGCAGTTCATATACTGGTACTCTTACAGCAAAAAGAAAGAATGGAAAGAAGGCTCCGCTGGTTGATGTGACAGGATCACCATTTTCGGGAACACAACCGTTCCTGGTACCCATATCAGGCGCAGATTTCGCAGCAGATAAAGATACCATGTATTATACATTCACCGCAACATCTGGGTCATACACTGACGTCATTGAATATACGGTGATAGTTCGCGATCCATATTTCTATCTGAAGAAAACAGGAGTTACACTTACCCTGGGAGGATCTTCAGCAGGCAGAAATCTTCTGAAAAATGCTGCTGTTGCAGAAACCAACGCACTTGCAACAATCGCAGTTTCAGGATCACTTATTATGAAAGGTGGATCAACCTGGCTGGGAGCAGGTAATACAATTGAGTTTGTTCCTGCATCTGCTGCACTTTATGCTGCTAACAGCACGACAGCATCAATAGCAGCATTTAACGCCGGAACTCCATCTCCTACAGCGGATCCAATAGCCGGTGAGGGTATTTATATCTTCAAAATAGTGAACGGCCCGAATCCTGAAAACGTAATTTATGGTATGATAAAGGTGACATCTGTCATCCCGGGTGTCTCAGTAACATTTGAGTACAGAATCGGTAACCTGTATGCGCATCTTGCAGTTATATCATAAACAGTAGAATTAAAGAAGGTGTTCTGAAATGGAACACCTTCTTTTTAATTTAGATAAATTTCAACTGCATTCTCCTCATAAAGTATAGGGGAGGAAAAAGTGGTGTAATTTCTAAATTCAGTATCTTTCTGACATTTGTATTCTCTTTTAACTGACCTTTAATTCTTAACATTATGGGAAAAATATGTCTGCCTTTGATGCTGATCGTGACAGGTTTAATCGTTACCAGCATCAATATTAACTGTCAAAGTGCATCATCTTCCAAAGTTGAATTCCTGAACGCCCCGGTACTGTTTAAAGAGGGAGGCAAATATTATCAGCAGGTTATTGCAAGCTACAGGACAGGAACTCCAGGGACGATTGTATTTTCCTCAGGAGGTAAAGAGCTCCTTAAAGCTGCCCTTGTAAAAGGAACTAACAGGCATCTCCTTACTTTCCCGGCAGTTACAAAACCGAGAAGGATTACAATTACAACTCAGATAGATAACAATCCGCCGGAAAAATACCCGGTGACTCTTATCCCTCCAAAGAAATGGGAAGTCGATTTTGTTCAACACTCACATACTGATATAGGATA
>DNOQ01000613.1 GCA_003501665.1 Bacteroidales bacterium
AAAGCGCTGGTTATTGGTCCGGAGGTTACACAACCTCTCAGAGCACCCTCTATAGAGGCTGATACAGTGCATTTTATAAGAACTACAGGTGCATTTTACGGAAAGCTTTGATCTGTTCCGGTGAATATTTGTGCGAAAAAACTTGAGTATTCTACTATTTATCTCTTATTTTGCCCTGTTTTTTCATTCATTTCTTATGAGAATAGTAATTGCCGGCGCAGGTGAAGTAGGTTCTCATCTTGCCAAAATGCTTTTGAATGAAAATCATGAGATCATTCTCATTGATCCGGAAGATTCAAGATTAAAGCCGATAGAATCAACCCTCGATGTACTGACATACCATGGTTCAGCGACCTCCATCAAAATCCTCCAGGACATTCTTCAGAAGAAAACGGACCTGTTCATTGCTGTTACGAAATCAGAGGACACAAACATTACCGCGTCGATACTTGCCAGGCGGTTTGGTGCATTGAAGACCATTGCCCGAATAGATAATCTCGATTTTCTGGAAAGTTCAAATCTTGAATATTTCAAGACTCTGGGCATTGATTCATTGATCTATCCCGAACTTATCGCGGCGAGAGAGGTTCTCGGATTGCTTCAGGAGACAGGCACAACCGAATATATGGAATTTTCGGGCGGGAAATTATCAATGTTTGTTCAGAAACTCGATGAAAATGCTCCTATCATCAATAAAAGCCTTCAGGAAATATCCCTGTCCCGGAAAACGGACCAATATCGTGCTGTTGCAATAAAACGCAGGGATAAAACCATTATCCCGAGGGGAAACGAATATTTTATGGAAGGTGATCTTGTATTTGTCATCTCCACCACTGAAGGTATTGATGAGATGATGAAAACATCGGGAAAGGAGAGCCAGGAAGTCAACAGTATTATGATACTGGGCGGAAGCAGAATAGGAAAACATGTGGCATTATATATGCAGAAGAACTGCGAGGTGAAGCTTATCGATTCTGATCCCGAAAGATGTGAAGCTCTTGCCGAGATCCTTGATAATACTCTTATCATCAATGGCGATTGCAGGGATGCTGAACTGCTTGAGCAGGAAGGTGTTTCAAAAATGGATGTATTTATTGCAGTTACCGGTAACTCGGAAATAAATATCCTCTCCTGCCTGCTGGCGAAAAGAATGGGTGTCAGAAAAACAATTGCCGAGGTTGAGAATATGGAGTATATAAATCTGGCTGAAAATTCAGGGATCGATACAATAATCAACAAAAAGATATCTGCCGCAAGCAGGATCTTTCGTCACACAACAAGTATTAATGTAACACAGGTCAGATACATGACCGGAACCGAAGCTGAAATACTTGAATTCAACGTTCCACCGAATTCAAAGATAACACGGGGTACACTCCGCAGTCTGGACTTCCCGAAAGATGCCATTGTGGGAGGAGGCACACGCGACGGGGTACCTTTCATAGCTACAGGTGATACTATTATTAAAGCAAACGATAAGGTAGTGGTATTTACCCTCCCCACAGCTTATGACCGGCTGGTAAAATTCTTTACCTGATAAAATATGTTCAATTTCAGGATTATTACCAGGTTTATCAGCCTGGTGCTGATAACGGAAGGTTTTTTCATGCTTATTTCTTCGGCTGTTTCGTTTTCACTTCAGGAATCCGCCGGAAAATCATTGTTATTTGCAGCAATAGTTACACTGATCGCAGGTATTCTGTTCTACTCCCCTCTGAGATTTGAGGAAAAGATAACCGGATACAAGGAGGGTTACATTATTACTGTCGGTATGTGGCTGTTCATGAGCCTGTTCGGAACTCTTCCCTATTTATTCGCAGGTTCGGTTAATAGTTTCACTGATGCTTTCTTTGAATCAATGTCGGGATTTACGACAACGGGTGCTACAATTATACAGGATATTGAAATTTTGCCAAAAGGACTGATCCTGTGGAGAAGCATGACCCAATGGCTGGGAGGACTGGGATTCATACTTATTTCACTGTCGGTATTGCCTGTAGTTAAGGCGATAAATATACAGCTTACAATCACTGACTTTACCGGTCAGACCTCTGATAAATTGAATCCCCGGACCGGAGAGACTTTCAAAATGCTTATCTCCGTGTACGTGATCCTTACTTTCATTGAAGCGTTATTGCTGTTTATCGGGGGAATGAATCCTTTAAATGCTGTCTGCATCTCATTTTCAACATTATCGACTGGCGGATTTTCTCCAGCAAATCATAGTCTTGCCGGTTTTGGATCACCATATATGCTGGCAGTCATAACCATTTTCATGTTCCTTGCCGGAACAAACCTGTCTCTTGTATATTTCGGGTACAGGCAGAATTTCAGGAAGATTTCCGGTAACAGCGAATTCAGGTTCTATGTGATTCTTTGTCTGATCTTTATTGTGATTGTATCCTCAGCCCTCCGGCTCAAAGATCTGTATCCTGCCGGTAAGGCGATTGTCCAGGGAGCATTTCAGACAGTGTCAATAATAACTACAACAGGATTTTACAATGCCGATTATAATTTATGGGGTGGTTTCCTGATCCTTATAATTTTCATGCTTTTATTTACCGG
>DNOQ01000137.1 GCA_003501665.1 Bacteroidales bacterium
TGCTTCGAGGAATCACCCAACCAGCTGATGCGCAATATGCGTTCAATCGGGATAAAACTGGAACCATGGGTGCACAAGGGACTCCTTCAGTTCCAGGCCACCAGGCCAACATTTTACGGACTGGAGATGCACCTTGCCGTAACTCACAAGGCTGTCAGTGAATTCAAGCCTGATATAGTAATTATGGACCCGATAAATACTTTCATTCTCGGGGATAAGGAGAACGAAGTAAAAACGATGCTTATGCGTATCGTCGATTTCCTTAAGGAGAATCAGATAACAGCACTGTTTACCAGCCTGACTTCAACAGAAAAAGCTCTCGAGAGTTCCGATGTCGGAATTTCTTCCCTGATAGATACCTGGCTGCTGCTTCGGGATATCGAATTGAACGGTGAGCGCAACAGGGGGATGTATGTGCTTAAATCACGGGGAATGGCAAACTCCAACCAGATCCGCGAATTCATCCTGACTGATAAGGGTGTAAAACTCCGGGAGGTTTATATCGGTACCAACGGTGTACTGACCGGGTCAGCCCGTGTTGCACAGGAGGCTCATGAAAATGCCGGACTTTTAAGACGAAAGCATGAAATTGAAAGAAAAAAGCGTGAGCTGGAACGAAAACGAAAAGTAATGGAATCTCGTATTGCAGCTCTGAATGCCGAGTTCAAGTCGGAAGAATCCGAAGCTCTTAAGAATATTGAAATGGAACAATACACTATTAATATCCAGGAAAATGATAAAAATAAGATGGCGGTAAGCAGACAGTCCGACATAGAAAAGAGAAAAAAGAAGAAACACATTAAACTATAAACCCTATGAAGCCAATGAATGAAAAATCCAATGTAAAGACCATAAAGCGGAGACCTGCTAAAAAGAATGATAATAAGTGGGTGTTGCGATTATATGTTGCAGGCCAGTCACCCAAGGCTCTGACCGCTTTTGCCAACCTGAAGAAAATATGTGAAGAGCAGCTTGAAGGAAAATACTCCATTGAGGTAATTGATCTTTTAATATACCCGAAACGGGGTAATGAAGACCAGATCCTCGCTCTGCCCACATTGGTAAGGAAATTGCCGGTACCGGTTCGTAAGATAATAGGTGATCTTTCGGATACTGAGCGTGTACTTGTAGGACTGGATATTTTAAATATCGACTGATTTTCAATCAGTCACTTCTGAGTAATAATCATGAAAAAGAAAAAAGAAGCAACAGAGGGAACCACTGCAGAGCTTGACCAGGCATTGTACGGATTGCATGAAGACAAATATATTTTGCGGTTATTCATTACCGGTTCAACCACCAAGTCGGTCCTTGCCCTTACAAACCTTAAGAAGATTTGCGAAGAATATCTTGACGGCCGGTATGATTTGGAGGTGATAGACCTGTATCAGAATCCGGGCCTGGCTATAAAAGAACAGATAGTTGCAGCCCCTACATTGATTAAAAAGCTTCCTCTCCCGTTCCGTCGTATCATTGGCGATATGTCAGACATTGAAAAGGTACTTACGGGGCTGGAGATCAAGAAACTATAAACCGGGTGAGAGATAATTGAAATTTAACGAATCAGATTTAGCATTAAAAGTCAATGACCAGGACAAAAGAACAACTCAAAATTGAGAATGAGGAATTAAAATCGCGCCTCGTGGAAACTGAAGAGGCTCTTACAGCAATCCGGAGCGGAGAAGTAGATGCGATTATCGTCCCCGGCAGTAAGGGAGAGCAGGTCTATTCCATCAGTTCTGCCGAAACGCCGTATCGCACTTTCATTGAAGAAATGGATGAGGGGGCAGTCACCCTTTCAGGAGAGGGGCTGGTTATATTTTGTAACCAGAGATTCTCAAAACTGGTGAACGAACCTATTGAACGAGTTATAGGTACATATTTTAAACGCTTTATTGTTCCCAGTGACAGATCCAAATTTGAGAATTTGCTAACCCGTAAGGAGAAGAACAATAATGTCCTGACAATATCACTTGTCAACTCATTATATCTGAAACTCTCCTTTCACCTTTTGCCTGCCTATCTCCAGGGTGATAATTGCATACTTGTCGCAACCGACGTAACGGAAATAAAGAGGGAGGAAAAGAAACTCCGTGAGTTATCACTATTACTGGAGCAGAAATTAGACGTAATTAAGCAATTGCGCATGCGGCTGATTGAGAAAAAGATCGATTCCGATATTGAAATAAAAAAATTGAAGAAATCGAACAAAAAACTGGTTCAGAAAATCGCCATGCATAAACAGGTCGAATCGGACTTAAAACTTAAGCTCAGGAGTAAGAAGAAGACCCTCTGAAGTGTCATGAAAGGGCGGTTATTCATAATTGCTTTATTTATTGTTTTTTCCGGTTGCGCTGTTAAAAGGGTTCCGGATTTCGCCAAAATTCCTGAGAAGCCCGGCACATACCCGCGGTTTACTTCACGCGATTCGTTGAAAGGGGGTCTTGATGAAGACCGGGCAGGATATGATGTTACCTTCTATGATCTTGACCTTATTCTTGATCCCGTACGGAAGAGACTTGGCGGCACTGTTGACATTCATTTCAGGGCAGTTTCAGGGCTCTCCGCATTACGCATCGATTTGTATGAAAACCTCAGGATCACCGGCATGAAGCTTTCAGGGGACGAGGTCTCCTGGACGCGCAATGACCGGGCGGTGTATGTGTCTCCACCTCACCCCCTGATGCCCGGTCATGTTTA
>DNOQ01000196.1 GCA_003501665.1 Bacteroidales bacterium
AATGAACTGGCAAAAAAAAGGCACAAAGCGTATGGCAAAACTGAAATGTGGTATATCCTTGAAAGCGGGAAAGATTCAATAATTTATTCAGGCTTCAGGGAACCTGTCAGCAGGGAGACCTACCTGAAAGCAGTGGAAAGCGGTGAGCTGTCACAACTTCTCAATGCCGAATATTCTATGCCCGGAGATGTATTTTTCACTCCGGCCGGAAGGATCCACGCAATAGGTGCGGGTAACATTCTGGCAGAGATCCAGCAGACCTCGGATATTACATACAGAGTATTTGACTGGAACAGGAAGGGAACTGACGGAAAGCCCAGAGAACTGCATACTGAACTGGCATTGGATGCGATAGATTTCGGGACAGCCGGAAGTAATAAAATATCCATTCAACCCATGCTAAATAAAACTGAAAACCTGGTTAAATCCGAATTCTTTATTACCAATATTATCAACTTCAACGAATTTATCAGCAAGGATTATAATTTTCTGGATTCATTTGTTATATATATTTGTACCGAAGGTGAATTCCGGATCCGATGGGAAGGGAATACGGAACCGGTGGTCAGGGGAGAGACTGTTTTACTGCCGGCAATGATAAATGAGGTTGTCCTGGAACCTTCCCCTGAAGCCATTCTGCTTGAAATTTTTATGATTCAGAAAACCGATTCTTCCAACAATAAATAATCTATAATAATGAAAACCCAATCTCTTTTTTTAATTGTTTTAATAATGCTCCTGGCAGCAGGATGCAGGGGCGGAGGCCCGGAAAGAAAGGCAGTTACCGAAACCGAAACCATTACTGTTCCGGATACAGGATACACGGGTATTAAACAGTATATGAGCGGAAACCGGATAGTCAGGGAAGTAACTTTCAAAAATGGCGTCAGGGAGGGATTGACGCAAACATTTTACCCCGGAGGACAGGTGTATCAGACTTTCTGGTATGAGAACGGAATGCGGGAAGACTCAGGGAGATATTACTATCTTGAAGGACAGCTCTTCAGAACCACTCCATATAAAAATGATACCATCGATGGAATCCAGAAACAATATTACCGGACTGGTAAACTCAAGGCCAAAATAGGTTATAACAAAGGATTCCGGACTCCATTTCTTGAAGAATACTCTTCTGCGGGCAAACTGATGAAAGATTACCCTGAAATAGTTGTAACAGTTAATGATCAGTATGCCACAAAAGGATTATACACAATTAATCTCGAACTATCTGATAAAAGCACAAAGGTGAAATTCAACAGGGGAGAATTTATCAACAACCGTTTCGATACCACATATATAAAACCCATAAATACAGTTAACGGAAAAGCCAGAATTGACCTGAAAAAGACCGGTACTCCCGGAGAAAAATATTTAGGGGTGATAGGAGAAATNNATTTATTACCAGCAGTATAAAACCGGATCAGTGTCCCACATCACATCTGCCTGAATTAGCATTTATCGGAAGGTCAAATGTCGGCAAATCCTCCCTTATAAATATGCTTACAGGATTCGGGAAGCTTGCGAAAACATCAACCGATCCGGGAAAAACAAGGACAATAAATCATTTTCTTATTAATGAGCAATGGTTTCTCGTGGATCTTCCGGGTTACGGTTATGCAAGGTTCTCGGCCAGACAGAGAGAACAGTGGAAAAAAACCATAAGGGAATATATTCTCAGGAGAGAAAATCTTTTATGCCTGTTTGTCCTTATCGACCCGAGACACCCACCGCAGAAAGCGGACATTGAGTTCATGGAATTCCTTGGTGTGAACATGGTCCCGTTTACAAGGATATTTACCAAAGGTGACAAGATGAGCCGGACAAATCTTGACAGGTCAATAAAAGAATATGATGCTGTAATGCTTCAAAACTGGGAAACTGTTCCTGCCACATTCGTTTCATCAACAGTAACAAAGGCNNGGTTATGCACCGATGAAGTTATTTTCCTGCAGGTCATCGCGTCACCTTGCAGAAAAGATTGCAGCGGAACTTGGGCTCGAGCTGGGAAAAAGTTCTGTTACCAATTTCAGCGACGGCGAATTTCAGCCATGTTTCGATGAATCAGTCAGGGGTGATATGGTCTTTATTGTACAGTCGACCAATCCTCCTGCCGATAATCTTTTCGAACTTTTACTGATGATCGACGCTGCTAAAAGAGCATCGGCTTACAAAGTAATCGCCGTTATTCCCTACTACGGTTTTGCCCGCCAGGACAGGAAAGATCGTCCCCGAGTCTCAATCGGATCAAAACTCTCTGCCGACCTGCTCAGCGCTGCCGGTGTCGACAGGGTAATAACCATGGATCTGCATGCCGACCAGATACAGGGCTTTTTTGATGTTCCCGTTGACCACTTGTTCGGTTCCGCAATTTTTGCCCCGTATATTCAGGATCTTAAACTGGATAACCTCGCCGTATCAGCCCCCGATATGGGAGGATCAAAAAGAGCAAATGCTTATTCACGCCATCTTCAGTCTGAAATGGTACTATGCTATAAACTCAGGAAGAAACCCAATATAATCGAGGAGATGTCAGTAATTGGTGAAGTTGAAGGCAGAAACATAGTGATAATTGATGACCTTGTAGATACTGCCGGAACAATTGTACTGGCAGCAAATATGATGAAGGAAAGAGGTGCAAAAAGTATCCGGGCATTTGCCACACATCCGGTACTTTCGGGAAATGCGGTGGAAAGAATAAATAATTCAGCTATAGAGGAACTTGTAGTTACCGATTCTGTACCCATTACAACCGGTTCCGATAAGATCAAAGTGCTTTCAATAGCCGGTATATTCGCCACTACAATCCGTGCCGTAAATACAAATCAGTCGATAAGTACGAGTTTTGTATTCTGATTACTTTGTAATATATTTGCAGTCCGATTTTAAAAAGTGTCAAACGTGTAATGGGAAGTTGCCTTAACGGTAACTTTGAGTAGCACAATAACAAAAAAACAGATGAAGACAATTGAGATTAAAGGTTCCCTGAGAAATGAACTGGGAAAGAAGCATACCAGGCAGATCAGGAAGGCCGGGAATGTCCCTGCCATAATTTACGGCAAAGAAAAGAACATAAACTTCAGCGCTCATGAAAACAGCTTCAAAAACCTTGTCTATACACATGAAGCTCATCTTGCAGATATCAACCTGGATGGACAATTATTCAAAGCTGTCCTTCATGATATTCAGTTCCACCCGGTTACCGACAGGATATTACATGCCGATTTCGTACAGGTATTCGACGACAAACCCATAATCATGGATATTCCGGTATTAATTACCGGAGACTCCGCAGGCGTTAAGGCAGGAGGGAAATTAAGTGTAAAAAAGAGGAATCTTAAAGTTAAAGCTCTGGCGGAAGATCTTCCCGATCACCTTGAAATTGATGTCACTGACCTCAAAATACATCATTCAATAAAGGTTGGAGGTCTTGCTTTCGATAAACTGGAATTACTCGATCCTAAAATCACAACCGTCGTAACAGTGGCCACATCGCGTGTTGCTCTGAAGACTGAGGAGGAACTGGCAGCTGAAACTGCTGAAGGCGCCGGTGAAGAAGGTGCTGAAGAAAGTGAGGAGACAAAGGATTTGCAGGAAAAACATAAGTAAAGAAAAACCGACGAAATCGTTTTCCGGTTTATAAATTTCAGGCACCTTGAAATATCTTATTGTCGGCCTGGGGAATCCGGGTGATGAATATGCCGGTACCAGGCATAACATAGGATTTACGGTATTGGATGCTATGGCAAAAGCATCCAATTCGTCTTTCAGCGATAAACGCTATGGCTTTATCTGTCCGGTAAAATATAAAGGGAGGGAATTCATACTCCTTAAACCATCTACATTTATGAATCTCAGCGGCAATGCCGTCAGATACTGGATAAACAGGGAAAAAATCAAACCCGGAAACCTCCTGGTAATTGTCGACGATATCGCTTTGCCGCTTGGAAGCATCAGAATGAGACCAAAAGGAAGTGATGGGGGACATAATGGTCTCTCCCATATTACATCAATTCTTGGAACGAATGAATATGCACGTATAAGAGTGGGAATTGGCAACGGATTCAGAAAAGGATCAAAGGTAAATTATGTCCTTGGTGAATGGAGCCCTGATGAAAAAAAATTCCTCGAAGAAAGAATTACCCTGGTCATCGAAATGATCAGATCGTTCGGAACATCAGGAACAGAACTTACAATGACAGCCTTTAATAAAAAAGGCAGAATCACAGGTACTGAAAATGACCGGGATAAAACCGAATAAAATTAACTGATTCCACCCATGACTGAAGAGAATCCCGTCAGAATAGATAAATTCCTGTGGGCTGTAAGGCTTTTTAAAACCAGAGGCCTTGCTGCAAATGCATGCAGAATGGGCAGAGTCATGTTAAACAATAATAATGTCAAACCTTCAAAATACGCCGAAGTGAATGAAATTCTTGTGATCCGCAAACCTCCTGTAACATACACATACAGGATCAAAGGGATCACCGGCAACCGGATTTCCCCAAAGCTTGTATTCAATTTTCTTGAAGATCTTACACCCGAAGAAGAAAAGGTCAGGCTTGATATCAGCCGGTCGGTGAACCAGGTCTACAGAAAAAAAGGCTCCGGACGGCCGACAAAAAAAGAGAGAAGAATAATCGACTGGTGGAATGATATCTTTTTTTTATAACTTGCAAAGTATCATTTCCGGTATACTTTTTTACTGAATTTATCAAAGACAGCTTTTTCACCTCGGATGGGAAAGGAAAACATAGAAGAATATTCCAGGAAATATGCTTTACTTAAAGCGGTGGCAGGATTCTGGCATAACAATATTTTCTACAGAAGAGTAATTGTTGTCGGACGCGAAAATATCAACCCTGATCACCACCTCATTTATGCCCCGAACCACCAGAATGCACTGATGGATGCACTGGCAGTTCTCTTTACACATAAAGGTCAGCCAGTATTCCTTGCAAGAGCCGATATTTTTAAAAGAAAAATCATAGCCTCAATCCTCTATTTTCTTAAAATACTACCGGTTTACCGGATTCGCGACGGATTCAGCACCCTGAAAGGGAATGATGAGATATTTGATAAAACTGTCGATGTTCTGCGCCATGGGAACGGACTCGTAATCCTTCCCGAGGGTGATCATGAAGGATTCAGGAGGCTCAGGCAACTTAAAAAGGGAATATGCAGGGTGGCTTTTAATGCCGACGAAGCCTCCGGGTTCGAAATGAAGATTAAAATTATACCGGTTGGACTTGAATTTACAAACTACCAGAGATTCAGGCAGGTGCTTACAGTAGTTTATGGCAAACCGGTGGAAGTGGATGAATATCATGAAATTTACAAAAAGAGTCCGGAAATAGCACTCAACGAACTCAGAGACAGACTTGCCTCTGAGATGAAGATGTTAATGGTCCATATTGATTCGAAAGAAGACTATGAAGCAATCGATGAACTGAGGAGCCTGGTAAACGGACAGTACAGCGATGATGTTAAATTCCCGAAACTTTTCAGGGACAGAATGCTTATCGATAAGCTTAGTAATCTTAAACTCACTAAAAATGACCTTTATAAGAAGATCTGTTCACTTACACTGAAAGTAAAACAGAAGGCTAAAGAGTTGAAAACGGATTATCTTCTTCTGAATAAGAAAAAACATCCCCTTGGCTGGCTGATCCTCGGCCTGCTGGGATTAATTATCACACTGCCGTTCTTCATTTATGGGAATATTTTTACACTCCTCTTCCTGGGTATACCAAATACGCAGATCCCGAAAATACGTGATATACAGTTCCATTCATCAATAAGGTATGGTATCTCTCTCGGACTTGCCCTTGTTTTCGTACCCATACTCCTGATCCTGTGCCTTGTAGTAATTTCTCCCTGGTGGTTAGCTCTGATTGTATTCATAGCCCTTCCGCTTTCAGGACTATTTGCAGTGAACTACTGGCACTACTTCAGAAGGATCATCGGGGGATTCAGAATAAGAAGATATAACAGTAAAAACGATTCCGACTATATCAGCCTTCAGGCAAATCACGATGAATTACTTAACCTGGTGATGAATCTCAAATAATGGACAGTAATAAAATTTTCTCAGGCAAGACAGCCTGGATAACCGGAGCTTCCTCAGGGATAGGCGAAGCCCTCGTCCATGCCTTCCATGAAAAAGGTGCGTCACTGATTATTTCATCAAACCATGCTGCAGGCCTCGAAAGAGTAAAAAAAGCATGCAAAAACAGATCTTCGGATATATTCCTTGCACCATTCGATCTTTCCGATACGGCAGGAATTGATTCGCTGGTTGAGAATAATCTGAAAAAAACAGGCAGGATCGACTATCTCCTGAATATAGGAGGAGTAAGCCAGAGAGCATCCGTAACGGAAACACCTTTATGGCTCGACAGAAAAATATTTGAGATCAATTACTTCGGTACAATTGCCCTTACAAAATCAGTCTTACCATGGATGATAAGACAAAAATCAGGACACATTGCCGCTACAAGCAGTATTTCGGGAAGATTCGGATTTCCATTACGCTCAGCCTATTCAGCATCCAAACAGGCCCTTCACGGATTCTTTGAAACATTGTATCTCGAAAACAAAGCAAATAACATCAGGACATCCGTGATAATTCCGGGAAGGGTGAGAACAAATATATCGTTGCATGCTCTTGATCCGGAAGGAAAAGAACATGGAAGGATGGACGAAGGACAGGCAAAAGGGATCACTCCCGAAAAAGCTGCTGAAATAATCGTAAAGGGTATTCTCAGGAACAAAAGAGAGATACTTGTCGGAGGAAGCGAACTAATTGTGCTTTATGTCCGGAGATACTGGCCATGGCTCTTTTTCAGGATAGGAGATAAGATCAAATCGACATAATAACATTTAATGACATGAACGGCTATACTATCACCGGAATTCAGCAGATAGGCATCGGTGTAAAAGACCTTAAAGAGGCCTGGAACTGGTATATTAAAATGTTCGGTATGGATTGCCGGATATTTGAAGAAGAAGCTGAAGCAAACCTTATGCTCCCTTATACAGGTAATCAGCCGAGAAAAAGACATGCCGTACTGGCTGTAAACCTACAGGGCGGCAGCGGATTTGAGGTATGGCAGTATAAAGAACGGGAACCCCTGATGATAAAGGAGGAAATCAGACTCGGGGATATCGGTATACTCGGATGTAAAATAAAAGTCAGAGATGCCGCCAAAGCATATTCATTTTATAAGGAGAAAGGAACGGCGATACTTAATGAACCTTCATCAGATCCTTCAGGAAACAAGACCTTCTTCATGAAAGATCCTTACGGAAATCTCTTTCAGATAACTGAAGGAAACAACTGGTTTATGAATGAAAATAAAATCTCAGGCGGCCCATGCGGAGCAATCGTGGGTGTTACCGATACAGAAAAGGCAAGGAAACTTTATTCGGATATACTGGGATATGATGAAGTGGTATATGACAGGACAGATATTTTTCCCGACCTTACAGGTGTGAACGGAGGTAAAGAAATGATAAGGAGAGTATTGCTCAAAAGCTCAAAACCATTCACCGGACCATTCAGCAGGATCTTCGGGCCGGGTAAAATTGAACTGATCAGTAATCCCAATAATCCCGGTAAGAAAACCTATGAAGGGAGATTCTGGGGAGATCCCGGATTCATTCACCTGTGCTTTGACATTAAAGGAATGGATTTTCTAAGATCATATTGCATGGAAAAAGGATTTCCGTTCACTGTCGACAGTATGGAAAAACATAAAGGAAACAGTTTCGACATGGGCGAAGCCGCCGGTCATTTCGCATATATAGAAGATCCCGACGGAAATCTTATAGAGTTTGTTGAGACACATAAGCTGCCGGTAATAAAAAAGCTGGGATGGTATCTCGATCTCCGGAAACGCAAACCGAAGCCTCTTCCCGCGTGGATTCTTAAAATGCTTAGATTCTCAAGGGTGAGGAGAGACTTAGTGACTTAGAGACTTAGTGACTAACCGATTATCGAACACCGATTACCGGTTACTGTCAACTGTCGACTGCCAACAGCCGACTGCCAACTGCCAACTTTAAAATAATCCGCGTAGCGGCGACATGTATTTAAGTAATATCAGATTTCCGCTACTTTCCGGACTTCGCTGAAAACACGCATTATATTGCCACCCCAGATCTTGCTGATCTCTTCTCTTGAATAACCCCGGCGCAATAATTCGATTGTAATGTTTTTCATATCGGCAACCGATTTGCAGCCGTCAACCCCTCCGCCCCCGTCAAAATCGGTACCAATACCCACATGGTCAATACCGGTAACCTGAACAACATGGTCGATATGATCAACCACATCAGCAACGGTTGCAAGCTTACGGTATCTGTTATTTACCTCCCTCCTTTCCGTCCTGTATGATTTCTTCTCTTCCTCTGTCAGCTTATTCAAATCACCATACCTGGCTTTTATTTCTTCGAGTTTTGCATCCAGCTCCGGATTGGGTTCGGGTGTCCTGATATAGCTGCTCAGTATGCAAATCTGTATCACTCCTCCGTTGGACTTAAGCGAACGGAGCATANNTTTGATAATCTTATTACATCGTAAAAAGAGGCATCGGAAATGTGAGAGACATCGATCATCATCCCGATCCTGTTCATCTCCTTTACAACCTCTTCCCCGAAACCGGATAATCCTCCATGTTCTGCTCCCTTCGGATCAGTTGAAGAATCGCAGATATCATTATTACTTGAATGACAAAGGGTTATATATCTTGCCCCCAGGTCATAATATTCCTTTATACGACTGATGTCCTTACCAATAGGATATCCGTTTTCAACTCCGATAAATGCAGCTATCTTCTTATTCTTTTTTAATCTGTAGGCATCTTCCGGACTCAACGCCAGTTCTGCCATTGAAGAATTCTTATCTATATTTTTATGGATCGCATCGAATATTTCAAGAGCCTTACGGTGAACATTATCATACGCCACAACATTTCTGGGGCCCTGGCTTGTGAATACGGCAAAAAATTCTGCATCCAGACCACCTTCGACCATCCTGGGAAAATCCACACAACCTTCGTCGTGTCTGACACCAAGATCAAAACCTATACTTACCAGGCTCATTGGTGTGTCACAATGCGTATCGACCGTAAGAAAATCATTATGTATTTTATCTGCCTTTCGGGCAAGTTTTTCCTCACTATTGCCGCAGGCTGACAAAATGAATAATATTATCAGAAGAGATGATAATTTTTTCATATACCTCAGTTATATTTAATGCAATATAATAATTTCGTTAAGCGTGTATTTTTAAATAAAGTTAATTAACACTAATTAACATTCATTAAAAAGTCCCGTCAGCCTTCAGGCGAACGGTACAGCCATTTGTGATACTGAAAAATGATGAACAGGTATAACCTTTTTGCGCTTTCGGTTACGGGAGGAATACTTTCAGGTCTGGCGTGGACCAGCTGGTGTCCGGGTCTGATATTACTGGCGGCTTTCGTTCCGTTCTTACTGATCGAAGATCACATTTACCGGAATAAACGGCAATTGAGCCTGAATGCTTATTTCATATACATCCTTCCCGGTTTTGTAATATTCAGTACCATCTCACTGGCCTGGGTAAGAGCTGCAAATATACCTGCTGCAATTGCAGTTATAATGGAAATGTCGTTCCTTATGTCCTTTATTTTGTGGCTGGCACACGTTGTCAGAGTTAAAGCAGGTAATACCGCGGGATTCACGGCTTATATCTCATTCTGGCTGGCATTTGAGTATCTGTCTCTGCATTCGGTATACCTCTCCCCGTGGATCAACCTGGGAAACGGACTCGCGAAAGAGATTATTTTCATCCAGTGGTACGAAGCAACAGGAGTCAGTGGTGGTACACTCTGGATACTGGTTTCAAATCTTCTGATTACAGCCTGTATAGTAAACCATACCGGGAACAGGCAAAATGCATTGATCTGTATGGCATTATGGTCAGCCGTTATTATTTTCCCCTCAGTAGTATCGGTAACGAGATATCTGACTGCAGTAAATTCAGAATCGTCAGTAAGTGAAGTGGTTATAATCCAACCAAACATTGATCCCTTCACTGAGAAATATGTAATTCCTTTTGAGGATCAGTTGAACAGAGCTATCGGAATGGCCGCAGATGCAGTGACCGACAGGACAGAGTGGTTACTTTTTCCCGAAACTTTAATTGATGATCCCGTGAATGAGGCCGATACTGAAAATAACAAATATATCACAACTTTACGCGAATTTGCTTTAATGCATCCGGGGTTAAACATTGTTGCAGGACTGGTAAGTTATGTCGCGTATCCCGGGGCTTCTGAGGCTCCCACACGGTCCGCAAGAAAACCGGACACTTCAGCATATTTTCTCGACCACTTTAATTCTGCGTTTAAAATTGATACAGGCCGAAATCCTGATATTTACCATAAATCGAAACTTGTTCCGGGTATTGAAATGCAATTTTCTGCACTTCCCGGAAAACTTGCAGGGAAAATACTTCCTGATATGGGCGGAACAATCTGGGGATATGGAGTACAGGAAACCAGGGAATGCTTCAATCATTCAGTTATCGGGCACAGAGTCGCACCAGTTATCTGCTATGAATCGGTTTTCGGCAATTTCGTGGCCGACTATGTAAGGGACGGTGCGGAAGCATTATTCATAATAACAAATGACGGCTGGTGGAAAAACACAAACGGATATCTCCAGCATCTGTCATATGCATCACTACGGGCTGTTGAAACAAGAAGGCCGGTGGTACGTTGTGCAAACACAGGAATATCATGCATAACAGATATCCGGGGTAAAAGAATACAGGAAACAGAATGGTGGACCGGCGATACCATTACTGGTTGTATAATCAACGGCACCGGAAAAACATTCTATGTCCGTTATGGAGATTACCTTTCAGTGGCAGGTTCAGTCGCCACTATTCTGATATTAATCTATACACTCCTATCCGGATCAATACGGAAAAGGATCTGCACATCTCCGGAAATGGACGAATAAAAATACGGTTTATTTACTGTTAAAGAGCCTTATCCCCTCGTCGAGCCATTTCTTATACTCTTCGATATTCAGATTTGTCGGCATGGGTGAATTAACGGGATTGCCGTCATGGCCGGTAATTACATAAAGGGGCATAGCGTTGGTCCTGTATTTTGAGATCTCAAGATCCTCATTTATTTTGCCGATTGTTTTTTTGGTTTTCCCGTCGAGTTGTGAAATGATCCATTCATCTTCGGGAACCTGAGTCCTGTCATCAAGATAAAGGGCAACGATCACAAAATTATCTCTCAGTCGTTTAAGAACTTCCGGATCAGACCAGACCCTTGCCTCCATCAGCTTACAATTTGCACAGGCGTGTCCCTTAAAATCCAGAAGAGCCGGCTTTCCCTGTTCCCGGGCACATTCAAGTCCCTGCTTATAATCGAAATATCCTTTCAACCCGTAAGGCAGTTTGAATCTGTCACCATATTTTGGTTCATTGCACAGCCTGCTTGTCGTAAGCGGATTGAATGAAGGGAAGGTTGAACTTTGTTCAGGTGTTGTTACTGTTTCATTCCTGCTGAACCATGAGGTCTGCTGTGAAGGCAGAAGAGATGTGATACCCTTCAGGGGCGCTCCGAAAAGTCCTGTTATAAGATATACAACAAAAGCAAATACTGCTGTCACCAGGAAGAACCTGAATGTGCCAATATGTTTTACCTCGCTGTCGTGGGCAAACCGGATCTTACCCAGGAGATAAAATCCAAGCAGGATAAAAAGCACGATCCAGATTATAAGGAATATATCTCTCGAGATCAATCCAAGTGAATATACACTGTCGACGGTTGAAAGAAATTTTAAGCTGAAAGCCAGCATGATAAATCCCAGTACAACTTTAACGGAATTAAGCCATCCTCCCGATCGCGGTAATTTATTCAGTATTGAAGGGAAGAGGGCAAAAAGTGTGAAGGGAAGTGCAAATGCGAGTCCGAAACCGGCCATTCCGACGGCTGGCCGCAGCACATCACCGGTAGCTGCTTCAACAAGAAGGGCTCCCACGATAGGTCCTGTGCATGAAAATGAAACTATGACGGTTGTAAGTCCCAGGAAGAATGAAGCCAGGATACCTCCCCTGTCAACCCCTGAATCGGCACCTGTCACCCACCTGTTAGGTAATACGATTTCGAAAGCTCCGAGAAATGATATGGCAAAAACAAGGAACAGTGCAAAGAAGATGATATTTGGTATCCAGTGTGTGCTCAGGGTATTTGCGAAACCTGCTCCGGCACTCGTGAGAGATACGATCAGTCCCAGCGCGGTATAAATCAAAATAATGGATATACCGAAAATTATCGCATTTATTGTCAGTCTTCCTTTATTTTCTGCCTCCCGCGAAAAGAATGCAACAGTCATGGGAATCATAGGGAAAACACAGGGAGTAAGAATTCCGGCAAATCCGGCAAGCATTGAAATCAGGAAAAATCCAAGGAGCCCT
>DNOQ01000592.1 GCA_003501665.1 Bacteroidales bacterium
AACAATATAGTAATATTATTTTCGTATGAATTCAAGGGAAAGGGTTTTAAGGGCTTTCGCTTTCGAAGAGTCAGATAAAGTACCTGCATGGTGCGGAGCATCCCCTGAATTTATGATGAAATCGATGGAAGCTCTGAATACTGATGAAGAAGGTGTAAGAAAACGTTTTGGTGATGATTTCAGGAGGGTTTCTGGCGTGTATAATGAACCCGGGTATAAGATTTCAGAAGGTAACACATGGAAAAGTCCTTTTGGAGTGGAAAGGACAGGGATTGGTTATGGGCAACCAGTTTCTCACCCTTTAAAAGGAGCTGCTACAGTAATGGAAATTTTTGATTATCCCTGGCCAGATCCTTCCTGGATCGATGTTTCCAATATTAAAAAAGATGCTGATAAATATAACCGCGAATTTGCAATTCTTGGTGGAGACTGGTCTCCTTACTGGCATGATGCAATAGACCTTCTGGGCATGGAAGAACTTTATATCAAAATGTACGAATATCCTGAGGTTGTTCATGCCTTAATGGATGAGATCGTCAATTATTATTATAAAGTGAGTGAAAATATTTTTGAAGCTGCAGGGGATTCAATCGATATATTTTTTATAGGTAATGATTTTGGCTCACAGGCAGGGCCTTTGATGGGAGTTGATCTGTTTGATGAATTCCTTATGCCTCCTTTGAAAAGGCTGATCGATCTCGGCCATCGTTTTGGACATAAAACAATGTTACATTGTTGCGGAAGCGTCAACATTCTTCTGCCTTCGATGATTAAGGCAGGGCTGGACGGAATCCATGCACTTCAGCCGGATTGTTATGGTATGAGTCTTTATGAACTTAAAAAGAATTTTGGTACTAAAATACTTTTAAACGGTGGAATTGATTCCAGAAATGTGCTGATAAACGGTGATCCTGATTATGTCCGTGCTGAAACAAGAAAGGTATTGGATATAATGGCCCCGGGAGGGGGTTATGTTGCGGGTGCAAGTCACGATTACATTCTCGGAGAGACTCCTTTCGAAAATATCCTCGCAATGTTTGATACCATTACGGAATACAGGACGGGGAACTGAAATTCTACGTGCCTGTTTCAAATGTGCCGGGTATTTTCAACCACATCCATTGCGATTTTTTCCCATTCCCACAGGTTTTCGGGATGATATCCGACTGTTGAAATATCTTTCAAGATCAGCTCTACATGGGATACTCCTTGTGTTTTCCTGATTATATTTTCCAGAATTGTTCCTGCATAATGCGGATCCCAGTTGTCAGCTGCAAATATAGCCGGACTGGGTTTAACGCTAAGGACATATTGGTCGCCCACCTCTCTTACAATTGTATCAAGATCTGCCCACGGGCTGACTGAAATTTTCCTGAGATTTGGAATTCTTCTCATAATATCCAGTTTCGTATCCAGTGGTTCACAACATCCGTAATATGTCAATCCCCATTTTTCGAGCCATCTCATTTCATGTTTCAGGGCAAATTCCCAGTGCATTTCCGAAGAAACCTGAACCAATATCTGGGCATTGGAGCATCCCCACATATTTTGAGGTTTGATCCATGTTGGATCAAACTCATTCCCGGGCAAATCACTTGTATAGCCATATCCTCCCGATCCGATGCGGGTATTATTGTTGTCCAGTGATAAAAGGTTCTGTTCAGCAAACTGATCTAATTCGCAGATCCAGGCATCTGTCATTCTTTCAACAGCTGCATTTACCATATCCGGTCTCATAACAAGATCGATCATTGCCTCTTCCACACCCCACCACCGTATAAGATAGTCCCAGGGTGTAAACCATATATGGGTTTGCCCTACTTTTCTGACCGGAATTATATCTTTAAAAAGATCATTCATGGTTTCAAATACAGCATTGGTGGTTTTTTCATAATGAGTGATACGGGGCATCTTAATTTTCTCAATGTCTTCCGGCTCCTTTATCTGTACATTGAAATGTCTTGAATAGATGTCACTTTTGTCATCTGTCCTGACTATATCAACATCTTCGACAATACCAAAATCAGTGCTATGGATAGCAAGGGGGCATTCGATGTAATTATTGACGATCATATCACCTGGCATATGTTTCCACTGATAGATCTCTCTTCTCAGTTTCTGTTCAAATTCCCGGGCCCATGTATTGGTAGTCTGAATCGTCAGCTCATCATTGACATTCATTTCGTGCCATGGTATTTCATTGATCCATACCATGGGACGTTCCGATTTGAGATCGTTCAGTCTGGTCCATAAACGGGCCTTTTCTTTGTGAACAGGCAATGCGGCAATTCCTGCGATTTCCTGACCCAGCCTGCGCAATATGGTTTTTTCTGATTCGGTCAGATTTATTTCTTCCAGAATAACCGGTGGTGAATAACTACCAGGATCATGTAACATGTTTCCTCCAAAGATTTTTAAGGTAAATCAATCAGTTTCCTTAAGAGAATTTTAATAAAGATAAATACAAAAATTAATAAAATGGTTTCATCAGTCAACTACCAGGATTATTCTTTACATTCATGATAACTTCACATCCCTTCGATAAGCGACATTTTGTCTCCCTGTTAATGATCTTGCAGATACCCGGTCTTGATTTGATCTTCTTAGTTTGCCGGATATTGCCGCTTTCTGACTATTGATCTACACATGCTAACATTTATTCACGCGCTTGATCCTTTCTGATATTACCTCCCCATAAATCAGGATTAAATGATCAATATAATCGTTAACTTTGTAAAAAATAAAAAAATGACAGAAATTATTTTTTTAGTAGAAGAATCACATGAGGGCGGTTATGAAGCAAGGGCCCTGGGACATTCAATATTTACCGAAGCCGAAACATTAGAAGAGCTGAAGGATAATGTAAAAGAAGCCATTCGTTGCCATTTTGAAGCTGATATCCCCAAAATAATAAGGCTTCATTATGTAAAAGAGGAAGTTATTACTGCATGAAAAAGATACCACGCAATCTTTCCGGAAGAGCTTTAATAAAGAAACTTAAACCTCTTGGATATCAACAAACAAGGCAAATGGGCAGTCATGTCAGGCTCACTACTGAAGAAAAAGGAGTTCACCATATTACGATTCCTGAACATGATCCTATTAAATTAGGCACCTTATCAAATATCTTAAAAGATATTACATTGCATTTTAAAATCTCCAAAGAAGAATTGATCGGCCGCTTATTTGGTCGATAATGGTCTGTAACCTAATGTAATCCCCATTAAACCCACTACAACCTCCTGCGACAGGGTTTCAAGTGTTATGCTTTTCAGTTCGGTATCCTTTCTGAGCTTGATATTCAGCAGCATTGCCCTGCAGTTCTCACCGAGCTGAACTCTTTCAGGAAGCACGGCAGGCAGACAGAACCTGTCGGTCTCAGAAGTATAGTCGGCACGATTATCCTGTTCGGGAGATGAAGCTGTGGAAGAAATTATGCTGAGATTCCAGTAATTGACCGGAGGAACAAGTTCGAGCGAATCTTTATTCCCGTCAGCATAATTCAAACGAAGCACGGCATTGGCTATCTGACATTGCATAACATTGGTCGATCCGCAGACAAGGAAATATACTGCATCACCTTTTTTGTTCACCGGGAAGTCAATCTTTGCAGGGTAATTATCCCACATCGAAGTAAATGCAATATTTTCAGATCCCGGGTTCCATTCAAAAGGGACTCCCTGGGGTGTGATCAGCCGCTTATTCTCATCCAGCATATCTGCAACCTTATCGGTCCTGATCACAGGAAGCGGACTCTTCCAGTGCCAGAAGGTCCAGGGAGAATAGCCGTCACTCCCCAGACGACACGAGACTGTATTCGGGCGTGGCGAGAGATATTTCTGCTGATATATAGTCCTTACATCGGCATTAAGCAGTGGATTTATATCAATGGGTTCCCATGATGCCTGCTCAGGGACTTCATTCAAAAATCTTTCTGCTATACGTGCATCACCTTCAGGATCATTGACTTTTATTCTGAAAATCCGTAATTGTGGAGCATTCCCGGCCATTGATCTGGTAAGAACTGTATGATAACCTTTATTCGACGTAAGCCTGGCAGAGAGTATACCGTTCTCTATCTTTTCATTTTCAAGTACATCCTGAGGGTCTTCAAATTCAATTATTTGTGCGTTTTCCGCAACCATCCGGATGTTTTCTCCGATATTTCCTTCGATGGATACAGGGTTATAATATGGTAACGATTTCCCTGTTTTGATTATGACCTCTGCTTTGGTCATTTCAGGTAAATTTATTTTAACAATACTCTGGCCGGCATCAGCAAGAACATCGTAGTTTGTTCTTATGCCATTAACCATGACGGCTTTTATTTCTTTACACCGGACAGGGAGCAGTAGTTCAGTATTTTCACCCTGAGTAAGTTCAAACCGGTATGATGTTTTATTATTGCCGGAAGTGAAAGCAATCCGGACATCCGGAAGTTCGATGGATGCATGATCCCAGGCGGCAGGGAACCGGGGGCGGATTGTCACTTTTTTATCAGGATAATCAGGATTATATCCAAATAATCCGGAAACAAGGGTACGGCTGAAGGGATGAATGCAATCGCCGAAGTCGATACCGCCTTTGGCATCTCCGAGGTTTCCGGGTATCCCGTAATCGAATGCGCTGTACATGAATGAACCGCGGAATATTTCCCAGGCGTCTTCAGGCAGCCCTGCCTGATAATAGCTCAGGGCCAGATGATAATTATCTCCCGGCCATAATTCACGTATTGACCATATATGCGGGACCCAGTTTGAAGTCCAGACTTTTCTTCCGCCCGAAGGCATTGTATCGTTCTCAAGTGCCCATTCAGAATAGTAAACCGATTCGATTGCCTGCAGATGTGAGGTTAAACCGGCATCCACGGGAAGAAAAATACTGTAAAGCCATGGGTTTTCATGTAAACGTCCGTGTCCGCCCTGTTCCAGATATGAACCTGAATGACCTTTGCTGCTGATCCATAATTTTTCAAAAAAGCCTTTTCTGATCTTTTCCAGCATCTTTGTATGGAATTCTTCAGCTTCTTTGTCTCCTTCATTTCGGGCCATGTCCCTTGCAGCCAGATGTCCACGGTAAGCGTAGGAGGTTTCTTCAGCTGTACCGCCTCCGTTATACCATTGGGAATCGGTAGGCCAGACATTAATATAACTCTCATAAACCCCGTCACCATCAGGATCAAAACACTCACGCATCCATAAAAGATGAAGTTCGAGAGCATTCCGGAAGAATTTTACAAGAACCGGATTGTCAGTCCAGCGGTATTCTTCGACTATCTGGTCAAAGAACTGGGATTGCATATCATAGAAACGCTGGTCTTTATCTATGTGCCCTACGCCATAAAACCGTGAATCAGGGTGTTGTTCGGTCAGCAGAGTTTTCGGATCGGCTTTGGCTTCTTTCTTATCCGATTCAGTTACCTGCGCATCAATATAGAACTTTGCTTCATCCATAACCCTGTCGTGCCATCCATACATGGTTCCTCCGAAAATGGTCCGCCAGCCGGGAAACCTGACACTCCATGCCATTGCCCCATGGACAAAAACCGGAGGGTGCCATGTCCCGTCAATGGCAGCTACAGATGCCCGGGCAGCTGCATTAAGGTAAGGATCAGGAGTGTTGATCTTAAGCCTGTTCTCAAAAGATTCAGTCCGCTTTACACCTTCTGTGAAAGCAATTTCGGCATCACTCACTTTTGATAAATCTATGGTACTTCCTTTATTGAAAGCTTCAAAAGCCCAATAGATGGTTTTTCTGTCATCAGGGATTATTATACCTTTTAAAACGGGCAGAGAATCTGCCTGTGAACCATTAAATACTGCCGGATCATTCCATAATAATGCTTCGCCTGTACCTGATTCAGAATCCGAATTACACTTTATTGCCACTCTGAACAATTCATCATTTTCATGCGCGCTGTCGGGTACGGTAATAAAAAATATATTCCCGTCTGTTTCAATTTGATTGTTTCTGCATTCCCCGGGAGTAAAGTCCCATTTCAGCAATGCGGTATTCCTGGTAACATCCCATCTCCATGCCAGATTCTGTCCAGGCTTCCATTGAGCACCACCGAAAGCCCAAATTAATCTGTCTCCATCTCTGGTTCCTTCTGATCTGACATTTATGGCCATTCCGGTTGTATTCGCCATCGGCAATACTTCCATGATTATATTCAGTCCGGGGTATAAAGAATCAGAGACTTTCCACAACATTCTGCCCGGTCTGTATTCAGAGATTATCTGATCGAACTGATGGATCCATTTCCCTTTTCCATCGCGTATAATTCCCAGCATAAAAGTGCCATACAAGTTCTGTTCTTTCGCCAGCCTTGAAACAGGCTGATCACCGGTCAGGATAAAAGCATCTGAATTATTGACATATAACGGACGATTATTATAAGTCCCAATGTTCTTTCCGACAATTGCATTATCAATTACATTGTATTTTGTGGAATATCCGGTTTCGGCTTTTTTGCTGCATGAAGCGACCGAGAATATTATCAGGCTAATAATCTGGAAGTAAAGGATCTTTCTTTTCATATCGGGATTTCTTAAAGAGCCGGAATATTATTGAAGTTTTTCTGGGAAAAGAATTTCATAAATATAATATTTTTTATTTTTTATAACATTAAGTAAAAACAAGCATGGAGGTTATTGGATTTTGATTATCTTGGATTCCTGTGTATCAATTCTCAAAGAATAAAACAGAATTCTCAAATATTGACAAAATGGTAATGATGAATATCGAACTGATTAAGAACAGCAAGACAAAGGGATCTATATTGACGGCAGCTTTTTGTGCACTTGTTTTAATCAATACAGTTAACGCATCAGACGATTCGCCGCGTACAATGAAGTATACGAGCCGTGCAGCAAAGAATGCTGTTGAATGGCAAAATCAGCTCAGGTTACAGCTTTCAGGGATACTTAAAATTGATGATATGATGCCCGGCCGGAAGAATATACCATTTGATGCAAAGGAGATTCAGGTTGAAAAGAAGGATAAATACCTGTTAAGGGAAATAGAAATAAACTCCACAAAAAACCGGCGCATAAAAATAATTCTTACAATACCTGAAAATATTAAAGGACGCTGTCCTGCTGTGGTATGTATTCACGGACATGGGGGTACGCTCAGAGTTGTCTATGATGAGAAGTCAATTTATAAAGGATTTGCCGCGGAACTTGCTGCAAGGAATTACATTACTATCGCAACAACTGTCAGCCAGCATGTAATATACGAGGAAGGGCGCATGCTGATGGGAGAGCGGTTATGGGATCTGATGAGGTGCGTGGATTATCTTGAATCACTAAAGGAGGTTGATAAAAAGCGGATAGGATGTGCAGGATTATCACTGGGTGGTGAAATGGCAATGTGGCTGGGCGCAATGGACCCACGTATCAATGCAACTCTTAGTTCAGGCTTCCTGACAGTTATGGATCAGATGGAAAAGAACCATTGCATGTGCTGGAAATTCCCCGGATTAAGGGAACTTGTTGACTGGGCTGATATTTATTCCCTCATTGCTCCACGGGCTTTACTTTGCCAGAACGGACTTAAAGAACCTGAGAATGATTTTACGGTACCTCTTGCCCGGAAGGCATTGAAAGAGATTGAGGTTATTTATGAAGATCTCAAAAAGCCCGGAAATGTGCGACTGGTTGCTCATGAAGGTGCACACGAGATTGATCTGCCGACCCTGCTGGATTTCTTTAACACAAGGCTAAGTCCGATTAACAGATAGTATCAATTGAAATATATTATGCTTATGAGATTTATAATCAGCACCTTATTCTTATTGCTGCAGATAGCCAACCTGATAAGCGCACAGAATCTTGATTCCTTAAGGCAGGTAATAAGAGCAATGAATTTTGATATACCTCTATTATCTCCTGTTCCTTATTCCGTATCCGGAGCAAAATATGCCAGCATTTCTCTGAATGGCACATGGAAATTCAATCCCGATAACAGTGATCAGAGCAGGGCGGGAGATATAGAAGTTCCCGGAGAATGGGAAATGCAGGGCTATAAAGTGGAAAAAGGTGCTTCAGCAACATACAGGAGATCATTTCTTCTGCCAGGTGACTGGTCTGGAAACAGGATTAAAATAAGATTTGACGGAATAAGCTCATATGGCCTCATAAAAGTTAACGGTAAAACTATCGGTTCCCATGAAGGCAGTTTTGCCACGTTTGAATTCGACATAACCGATGCCGTTAAAGCGGGTGAGAATATACTTGAGGTTGATGTGAAATGTGAAACGGTTTCAGATCTGCTGGCCTGTACATCACAATATGCTGCACATCCGGTAGGTGGCATTTTACGGAAAGTAACTCTTTATACTTTGCCTCAGATTAATATTTCAGATTTTTTCTGGGATGTGAATTTTGATAACCAATACCGTGATGCATCAATAAATTTCAACAGTAAGGTGGGGTTCAATTTAAAATCAGGAAAAAGATCTACAGTTTATCTTAAATTTGAACTTCATGATGCTGAAGGTCAATCTGTAGCCCTGAAAACGGATATAATTAAAATTCCTGTAAATAAATCCATTAGTGAGGTAAGGGGCTCCATTGAAGTTCATTCCCCCATGAAGTGGGATCCTGAACATCCAAACCTGTATCTGTTAACTGTATCACTGGTTTCAGATGGCAAAGTTCTTCAGGTCAACAGGCATAAATTAGGTTTCAGGCAGATTGAGCTCCGTGGCAACCAGCTGTTTGTTAATAATCATCCCGTCAAACTGCGGGGTGTCAACCGGCATGAAATTCACCCTTTGCTTGGACGCAGTCTGACACCGGATCTTTGCAGGCGCGATGTTGAGCTGTTCAGGGAAGGTAATTGTAATTATATACGCACTTCACATTATCCTCCTTCCGAAGAATTTCTTCAGGCATGTGATGAAATGGGAATGTTTGTTGAAAGCGAGGCCTCTCTTTGCTGGATCGAGCATGGTGCAAGCCCGATATGGAAAACATGGAATTACCTTGATGCTCAGTATCTGCCATTTATGATCCGGGCTAATTTTGACAATGTTCTGGCCGGGAGGCATCATCCCTGTATAATTATTTGGTCGCTCGGGAATGAAAGCAGATGGAGTCCTTTATGGGAACGGGTACTCGTGGAAGTTAAAAAGCTTGATCCCTCCCGGCCCACTGCATTTCATGACCAGTGCTGGGGAGCTTATAATAATGCGGAAAGCAAAGCTGACATAGCCAATTACCACTACCCGGGCTTTAACGGCCCCCGGGATACTGAAAAAGAAAAGAACCGGCCTACTTTATTCGGGGAGTACATGCATGTCCAGTGTTATGCACGAAGGGAAGTTGAAACTGATCCGGGAGTCCGTTCCGATGTATGGGCGAATACACTTAAACAGATGGTCGATTCAGTCTACAAATATCCGGCATGCATTGGAGGAGCCATCTGGTCGGGAATTGATGATATATTCCATATATCCGAAGACAGGATATGCGGTTACGGCCCCTGGGGGCCAATTGATGGCTGGCGCCGTGAAAAGCCTGAATATACCGGAATGAAGAGATCTTATTCTCCTGTAATAATAACAGACCTTAACGATATTAAAATACTGAGCGGAAAAATTGTCCTGAACCTCGAAAACAGATACAATTTTACAAATATTAATGAGCTCGAAATTACAGCAAAAACAGATAGCCGGACATTTCCTGTGCATGCTGATATTCCCCCGCTGGGTAAAGGCTCTTTGACTTTGGAATTGCCGGAAAACCCTCAGGAAGCGAAATTATCTCTCAGTTTTTCCGATCCCCGTGGTTTTATCTGCCACGAAGAAGTAATAGAATCAGGCAGTAGTCAGTCTTCAGGTCAGCCAAAGGTTAAAGCTGACCTGGTATTAAGGGAGGAAACTGATAAATTCATCATTGAATCAGGTAATAACACCTTTGTAATTGATAAGAAAACCGGGAAAATGGAGTGTACGCTGGCAGGGGAAAAGGTAATTACATCAGGTGGTGAGTTAATTCTTATTCCGTTTAACAATGATGACGGTGGGGCTCCACATATTGCCAATAACGGTTACACTCAGGATATAAAACCTCTCGGGTACAGGCCGGTTGATAATTATGATCCGGAAAGTGTGGATTGCATTCAGAGACCTGACAGGACAGTTCATATAACTATATGCGGGACAGCCGAAAATAAACTTGAAGGGAAACACGAATATTTATTTAATACTGAAGGTACAATTGAAGTGAGCTATGATTATGCCACACTGATTGATTTCAGTGGCAAAGAGAGACTTCGCCAGTACGGAATTCTTTTTACGCTTCCGGGATCATTTGACCGCTTGATCTGGAAACGAAAGGGATTATGGAGTGTTTATCCCGACTATGATATTAACCGGCTTAAAGGGATTGCTGATGCTAATCCGCGGGAACTGAAATATGTGGAAATGCCACGGGAGATACCTTCCTTATTATGGAAGGAAGGCGCCAACATGCTGGGCACTAATGATTTCAGAAGTACAAAGGACAATTTTCTCAAGGCTTCACTTAAAAATGATAAGAGTATTGAACTGACAGCAGAATCGGATGGATCGCAAAGCTTTCGTGCATGGGTTGACGGAGATAATATCCGTTTCCTGGTTGCAGGAATGAACGGTCCCGGTTCATGCGGATTTTTTACCGGACCACGTCCGGAATTTAAAAAAGGAGAGCACCTTAAAGGTAAATTTAAACTTCACATTCAATAGAAACCAGCCTGATATTTATTTGGATATTAAATGAACTGTATTGACTTGTTATGACGAATAAATTTATCAGCATATATATTGCATTCTTTTTCCTGATGGTTTTATTGGGGGCATGTTCGGTTGGAAATGATATCAACATCAGTTGCGCTGTTGACAATGATCTGTATGTGACTTTGAAAGAAAACAACATTGATTGTATCAGGTACGGAACTCCTGATGAAGCTGTTAACAATGCCCCGGAAGGAACGGCTGTTTTAATACTGGCTGATGGTTACCCGTCGAAAACTACTGATATCGATTCTCTGCTTTTCAAAAAAGCAGCAGATAAAAAACTACGGTTGTACATTGAGTATCCATCCTGTTTGCCGGGCATGAAAACCGGCATACCAAGGGGAACACATTGGGAACGTGCTGTAATATCTTCTGATGCATTTGCTCCGGAAATCTCAAAGTTCAGGATATTAGCTGTTCATGATTGCCATTTTATTCCTGTGGAAGCACTGAATCCGGATATTGTGATTGCCAGGATTGC
>DNOQ01000191.1:0-7649 GCA_003501665.1 Bacteroidales bacterium
CTCCGGCGCAATATGCTATTGGAGCTGTAAGGTTAAATATTGCCGGTAATGGATTGACAGTAACTGTTACAGGTGTATGAACAGTATTACATACACCGTTTGAATTTTCAATAACGGAAACCTGACCTGTCACAGCCATTTTAAAGGTTATTTCAACGCTGTGCAAATTAGGATCAGAAATTATATATGCACCTGCCGGAACGCTCCATGAATATGATGAACCNNCCGTTTACAACCACACCCGGGATAACCGACACAACACTAACAGGCAGCTCAACAGGAATTCCGACACAGCCAGTTGCAGTAATGGTCTCGGTAACGGTTATTTTATCACCGGGGGCTGACATTCCAGGGACAGCATCAACAATAATGAAATATAAACCTGCCGGTGATGTTATAATAAGAGAAGCCGGTACAGTCCATGAATAAGTGGAACCCGGAGTATTGACCACCTGAGATACCTTATTGGTTGCATCCTCGCATAGTACTGATGCACCTGAGATCGGAGAAGTAACAGGAAGCGGATTTACTGAAACTGTGATCACATTTGAATATACAGGTGTAGAACAGGAAAGATCTTCAGCTTTCCTGACAAACATTGTCTGTAATGTAAGTGTACCATAGTCATATGTTTCGCTGTTACTTGATGGTATATTTGTCCAGTTTGCATCTCCCGGTACGGCTGACATATTCGTAGTATACTGCCAGGTATAAGTAAAGACTCCCGCTCCTCCGGTCGCAGGAGACAAACTTGTAAATGCGGGCACATCAGTACCATGGCAGATACTTTGATTACTGCCAATAGCACCTCCGTTCAGAGCCGGCATAACGGTTATGGTAATCATATTGCTGTAAACAGGTGTTGAACAGGTCCCTTCCACTGCTTTCCTTACAAACCGTGAAGTCGTAGTTAAGGTACCATAATCATAGGTTACACTGTTACTGGGATTGATATCCGTCCAGTTACCATCACCCGGGATAGCTGCCATATTTGTTGTATACTGCCAGGTGTAAGTAAATACTCCTGCTCCGCCGCTGGCATCTGTAAGACTGATAAAAGCAGCTACATCCCCGCCGGAACAGATTATCTGGTCATTGCCTATCGTTCCACCGTTCAATATCGGACGTACTGTAACAGTAACTTCATTACTGTAAACAGGAGTCGTACAGGTTCCTTCAATAGCTCTTCTTACAAACTTGGTAGTTGACGTAAGTGTTCCATAATCATATGTTAGACTGTTACTTGAACCTATATCGGTCCATCCGGCACCTCCAGGTACTGCAGCCATATTTGTTGTATACTGCCATGTATAGATAAAGACTCCTGCCCCACCGCTCGCTGCTGCTGAACTTGTAAATGCTGCTGCATCTGCTCCGTAACATATTGTCTGATCGCTTCCGATCGTACCGCCATTAAGCTGGGGACGTACCGTGACAGTAACCTCATTGCTGTAAACAGGTGTTGTACATGTACCTTCCACTGCTCTTCTGACAAACTTAGTTGTTGTCGTCAGAGTTCCATAATTATATGTTTCACTATTACTTGAGCCTATATCTGTCCATCCGGCACCTCCCGGTACTGCGGCCATATTTGTTGTATACTGCCAGGTATATGTGAATACACCTGCGCCGCCGCTTGCTGCAGCCGAGCTTGTAAAGGCTGCCACGTCGGCTCCGTAGCATATTGTCTGGTTACTGCCAATCGTCCCCCCATTGAGCTGTGGACGCACCGTCACAGTTACTTCATTACTGTAAACTGGTGTAGAACACGTCTCTTCAATGGCTCTTCTAACAAACTTTGTCGTTGTTGTCAGAGTCCCATGATCATATGTCAGACTGTTGCTCGATCCTATATCATTCCAGCCTGCACCTCCCGGCACTGCGGCAAGGTTGGTTGTATACTGCCAGGTATATGTGAATACACCTGCTCCGCCGCTCGCAGCTGCTGAACTCGTAAATGCTGCCACATCTGCTCCGTAGCAAATCGTCTGATTGCTGCCTATTGTACCTCCGTTAAGCTGTGGTCTGACCGTAACTGTTATTTCATTACTGTAAACCGGAGTTGCTCCGCAGGTACCTTCAACAGCTCTCCGTACAAACTTTGTTGTTGCAGTAAGTGTACCATAGTCATATATAAGGCTGTTGCTTGATCCAATATCATTCCAGCCGGCACCTCCGGGAACTGCAGCCATATTTGTTGTGTACTGCCAGGTATATGTGAAAACACCTGCTCCTCCACTTGCCGCTGCTGAATTTGTAAATGCTGCCACATCTGTCCCGTAGCATATTGTCTGGTCGCTTCCGATCGTACCACCGTTAAGCTGAGGATAGATAGTAATATTCCTGGATGATGTTCCCCCTGCACCGCAGCCATTTTCACCATAAACTGAAATAGTCACCGGGGAGACTGCTGCTGCACTGAAATTAACCACTATTGAAGTAGTTCCCTGTCCTGATACTATTGTTACATCCGCGGGAACTGTCCAGACATAGTTTGTGGCATTAGCTACTGCAGCTATCGAATAGGTCACACCTGACTGAGCATAGCAGACGTTGGCCGGACCTGCTATTGCGCCTGCAGCACCGGGTGCTGCAGGATTGACTGTGACATTATAATTTGGTGTGGTATAACTGCAACCCGTGGCAGTAATTGTTTCGGTAACCCTCACAGAACCGGCTCCCGATGCCAAATTCCACAGGATAGTTACACTGTTGTTTGTTGATGATCCTGATATCGTTCCGTTTGTAACAGACCAGCTATAAGTATGTCCTGTCTCAAGGGCTGTTGTATATACTTTTGAATCGTTGAGACATGGGCCGATATCACCGCTTATTGAAGGGGTGGGTAATGGGTTGACGGTTATTGTAATGGTATTTGTGGTAACAGTACCGCAACTGCCGCTTGTCACTCTTCGCCTGTAATAGGTCGTTTGTGTTAATACAGGGGGATTATAAGTTGAGGAGGTAGCTCCCGAGATATTGCTGAAATTAATATTATCCGTTGACCTTTGCCACTGATATGAATAACTGCCTGTTCCCCCGGAGGGAGCTGAAGTCTGTGTTAATGTGACCGGATCGCCACCGGAACATATTGTCTGGTTTGATCCTATTGATCCTGGTGTAAGGTTTGCATAAACATTAACAGTAACTATATTGGAGTACGCTGTTCCGCATCCTCCTCCTGAGTTGGTTACTCTTCGGTAATCTCTGCTCGCAGTCAGATTAGTATTATCATTATAGGTAAGCCCGGTGGCCCCTCCGATAGTGTTCCATGTTCCCATTCCGGCCGGACTCCACTGCCATTGGTATGTAAGGCTTGTTCCACCTGAAGGGCTTGTGTTATTTGTAAATCCTGCCGGATCGGTATTATAACAGATATTTTGATTACTTCCGATAGTGCCTCCGTTAAGCTGGTCATAAACAGTTATCTGGATAGATGAGCTTGTATGGGAGCAGGGTTCTGATGTCACTATTCTCCTGTACCAGGTCGTCTGAGTCAGTGCAGGTGATGTATAATTCTGCTGGTTATTTGTTCCGGGAGCGTTTGAAAACCCGGAGCCGGCCCCTGTGGTGCTCCGTTGCCACAGATACGTATATGTACCGCTTCCGCCGGCAGGCAAAGTACCTGTCAGTGCAGCAGGTGCTGTATTATAACATATTGTTTGAGCAGCAGCAACATTGTTGTTTGAGATTACCGGATATACAGTCAGGGTAACCATTGTTGCCGGGCTCATACATTCAAGTCCTGTAAGAGACTGGTCTGTTACCCAGTAATTATAAGTTCCCGGGACAGAGATAGAAGGAGTATAAGTTAGTCCTGTACCAACTACTGTTGTTAAAGTTGCGTTGCTGTACCATCGTATTGTTCCTATTGGAGTGCTTGTTACTGAAAGTGCCGTGCCATCTCCGAAACAGATTGTTCTATCAGGCACCGTCGGTGCCGGAGGAGCTTCAATTACAAGTATATCAACATAAGTGGAAACATATTCCGGATCTGTCCAGTTACATTTGTTCCAGTTTTTAAGGTATATCCTGAAATATTCCCCTGCTTTGCATGTTGCAGGTATTGTAACAGCCTGGGCTAATGAAGAGGGACCATAAGGTATAGGGTAGAATCTTCCACTTTGCGTTGGTGCATTTCCCAGGCTGGCAACAGCTACTTGACCTGTTATTGTGTTTGTAATTGCACCAGCCGGATTTCTTCCATATAGCCATTCAATATTTCTGGGATCATCATTGGGTACAGCTGTAAGACCTCCGGAAACAACGGGATTCTGGCAGTTCCATGTACTGTTGTCTCTGACAGTAATTGTCGTTTCTGTTCCTGCACATACCTGTATTAAGGTTGATCCGTCTGCATTATTTACTATTTCAAGCCTTCCGTCACCATCAGAAGTAATATCCCGGCCATGGACAACTGCTACATATTGGGGACTGAAAGTATTGCCGCATGGATTTTTTACACCACAGGTAAAAACGTAATTACAATCATTGACTGATGTATATGTATGAGTACGGTTTGCTAAAGAGGGATAATCACCATCAGCCGTTGATATATAGTTATATATTGTACCATCGCCCCAATCTATAACCCATGTAGTCCCTTTAAGAATCCCTGAATTAAGAGGATCAGGATCAGGATTCATCTGAAATACTGCAGTTGCCGTTTTATTAACACACTTGACCGGTTGCAAAAAATTATTCATAAAATTTACATCCGGGCATGGGAGGGTTATAAAATCAAACCTGGTAGGTGTACCCTGAAGTACATTTGATGAATTAGCAGCTACAATATACAAAGTGTGTACACGCGAGGATTGAAGTGTGCCTAATATACTCTTAAGAACTTTATTTACATCAGCTGCTGTAATACTTACAACAGCTGTGGCAACCCGAGTTCCACTCGGACCTGCTATAGCAGCAGATCTTACTTCACCTGAAGAAAGTACTGGTATATTGTAATTCCAGACAGCAATATAAATTGTTCCTGTAGTATTGATCGCATAATCTACTGTAACAGTTGTTGGACCAATATTAGATAACAAAGGTGTCCCCAAAACCCAGCCTGGCTGGCTGCTTGAATTAAAAATTGTTAATAGGGAAATTGAAACCAGGGCAAAGATATTCCTTGTTTTCATTTTATGTATTATATTATTTCCAGGTAAAGACGACTTTGCCATCTCAGTTTATTTTATTTAGATAATAATGCAGACAGTTTTGCTAAAGTTAAGACTGAAAGGGAGGGGAATAGGTTGCATGCGCGAACTTCAGAAAAGTTATGAGGAGGTTCCGGTAACTTTGATACAGGGATTAGACAGGTTCGAGAGTTCGAAACCTCCTTCGCTTCCTCCTTCATTCCATTTCGGACTTCGCCCGACAAAGTCGGCTTCGTCCGGCAAGGTCGGAGGACAAAGAAAGCTACGGAGGGTGAAAGGTTCGAAGGTTTGTCGGTTCGACGGGTTAAAAGTTCGATCGTTTGATTGTTCGAGTAGTTGGGAGTTTGATCAGTTGAGAGTTCGAGAGTTCGATCGTGTGAGGGTTTGAGCCTTTGAGGGTTCGTTCGTTTTTTTATTTCTATCCTTACCATATTTAAAGCGATTGGACAATAGTCCGATTGGACAACGGTGCGGCAGGGATGTAGGACCATGGTAAAGTAATGAAAATGACTATAGTTTAACTTTCACGCCTATTTTTACGGAAAAACCTGTTTTATGTTCTGTTCCGGAGCAAGTTTTTCATCGTTAATTATTGTTTATTTTTTAAATGGTGTGAGCTGGTGCGAGGGTAAGAAGAGAATCAGTCGATCTTTATTCCCATATTAATATCCATGAGACAAAAACTGTATGAGACGATATTTGTACTATACATAAGTATACCTGTTGCCTACCTTCACAACGTCATTCTGTCGAACCTTCGCACCTTTTTCCTACCTTTACCCCGTCAATAAATTAGTATATGCCCGACTTCACCCCAAATACTTACAAACTGCTCCTTTCAACCCTCCTGGATCAGAATTATTCCTTCCAGCCATTCATAGATTTTCTCAGAAACCCGGAGCCCAGATCAGTAATCCTGCGACATGATGTGGATGCAAGAAAAGTGAATTCACTGAAAACTGCAATTCTGGAAAATGAACTTGGAATCAGAGGGACATATTATTTCAGGATGGTTCCGGAAAGTTTTGATCCGGAAGTTATTAAAAAAATTGCCGGGTTAGGGCATGAGATAGGATATCATTATGAGGACTTAAGTGTAACAGCGCAGAGGCGCAGAGGAGCAGAGGCGCAGGGGCGCAAGGATAAAAAAGATGAGGAACTTCTTGCTAAAATTGCGATCGATAACTTTAGGAAGAATCTTGAGAAACTAAGAAGGATTGTGCCGGTTGAGACAATATGTATGCATGGCAGTCCCCTGAGCAGACGGGATAACCGGATTTTGTGGAAGTATTTTAATTACAGGGATTTTGGTATCGTAGGGGAACCCTATTTTGATATTGATTTTGAGAAGGTACTATATCTTACCGATACCGGGAGGAGGTGGGATGGTGTTTCGATCCGTGACAAAGCAACGAGGAAAGAAGAAATGATAAGGAGAGAGGGAGATGAGGAGAAGGAGAGAGAAGAAATGATGAGGAGAGGGGGTGATGAGGAGAAAGGGAGAGGGGGAGATAAAGAGTATCGGGACAAAGTTATCCCCCCCTCTCCTTTTCACCCACTCTCCCACTCTTTTTACAAATTCCACTCAACATTCGACATAATCGCTGCGGCCAGGGAAAACAGACTTCCCGATCATATAATGCTGACCATACATCCACAACGATGGGACGACCGGATTTTGCCATGGTTAAAGGAACTGATCTGGCAGAATGTTAAGAATATAGTTAAGGGAGCGGTTGTGAAAAGACCTGTGGATTGAGTAGTGAGGAAAGAATTGTAAGTGCTGAGAGATGAGCGATGAGCTGTGAGCGCCTGGTAGTAAAAAGGTTACATGGTCCTTTGTGAAAATATCTTATTGAAAAAATAAAATGCCATACGCGAAATTTATAGCAAGGCTATCCCATTCATCATTAGAATTCATAAAGAAGACATATAACTTAATGGATGCAATTTTATCAGGTTTCTGGCTAGGAGTACTGAGTGAAAAATGTCTGGATATTTATGATCACAGATTTTCACGTCAATAATTGACCGTATCAATCTATTTTTTATTCGTCAACTTTCAATTGCTAATAGCAGATTTACAATAACATACGTAAAGATAATTTCTTCATTCGGGTTTTATAATACGGCATATTAAATTATTTATTAAGCTGTTAATACTTTACAATCGGGTTAATTTATTTCTTAAATACTTTTTAAACAACTTTATTTCAAATTGTTAATAAATATATATAGTTCGGCTATTGTCATTTAGTGATATAGTATTATATTTATCACAGTAATAATAGACCGTATTATGGACCTGAAATTATTCTTTGAAATACCCACAACGGTGGCTCACAAACAGTACGAAGCACTCCGTATGTACTACCTCGACGGGGCTCCGGCCCACCAGGTTGCTCAGCGTTATGGCTACACATACCGGGCTTTTACTTCGCTGGTTACTACTTTTCGCCGCAAGATCATCATGAATCCGCGCGATAGTATCTT
>DNOQ01000191.1:7668-11908 GCA_003501665.1 Bacteroidales bacterium
GCATGCGTAAGAAGTATTACTCTGTTCCGGAAATTAAGGTCACCCTGGATGGTCTGGGACATAGTCTTTCTGAAAAGAACATTTACAACATCCTGTCTTCCGAGGGGTTCTCCCGTCTTCCAAGACGTTCTAAACTGGCAAAGCAGCAGTTGGACAAAGTACAGGTGGAGGCTGAAAAATCGATCCGTTTAAGTTATATCTCTGAAACCTTTAAGAGTTCAAATGCCGGAATTTTGATGTTCCTGGCTTTTATCAGACGTTACGGAATTGATACGCTAATTGCCCGTTCTGATTACCCGGAAACATCAGTGATTGACAAGTCTTCCTCGATTTTGTGTTTCCTGGCCCTGAAACTTGCCAACCGCCGGAGGTACTCCTCGGACGATACCTGGTGCATGGACCGGGGGATGGGTTTGTTTGCCGGATTGAATGTTCTTCCGAAAACCGCCTGGTATACTTCATATTCTGACCGTGTGACACCGGAGATGAACCGCAGCTTCCTTAAAAAGCTCCATCAGTTGTGGCTTCACTACGGATAACTTGAGGATACTTCTAACCTTGATTTTACGACAATACCCTACTGGGGTGACGACAGCCACCTGGAAAACAACTGGTCAGGCAAGCGGGGGAAAGCCCTTGCCAGCATGCTGGCTGTTCTTGCCCATGACCCTGATAGTGGTCTGATCGATTATGGAAGCGCGGATGTCTTGCAAAAGGATGAAAGTGCTGTGGTTCTTGAATTCCTGGATTTTTTCCGGGAAGGGGACAAAAATAAAGAGAACAAACTCAGATATATTGTTTTTGACAGCAAGTTCACCAACTATGAGAACCTTAGAAATCTTGATGATGGTCAGGTTAAATTTATTACCATCCGCCGAAGAGGGAAGCTTTTACTGGAGCGAATTGACAACCTGCCTGCAGCAGGATGGAAAACTGTCAGGGTTGAATGTGCCGGAAACAAGCAACGGATGTTAAAAGTGTTTGACGAAATGGTCTTCATCAAAGGTTATGACAAAGAGATCCGGCAGATAACCATTACCGGCAACGGAAAAATAAAACCGGCTATTATCATTACCAACGATACTGATCTGCATGTCGAGCAAATAATCCGCAAATATACCCGTCGCTGGATGGTTGAAAAAACGATCTCTGAGCAGATTGATTTCTTTCATCTTAACCTGGTTTCTTCCTCCATGGTTATCAAAGTCGATTTTGATCTGACCATGTCGATACTGGCTCATAACCTGTATCGCCTGTTTGCCAATGAACTGGGCAGGTATTCAAATAACACGGCACAGACACTATATGATAAATTTGTCCTCAACGGGGCAGACATTGAAATCGGAGAAAAGGCAATAAAAATTCTTTTGAAAAAGAAACGGCAACTACCATTGATCCTGGAAACGATGCAGAGGTTTAACAAACAAAAATACCCGGTACTAAGCAATAAAAATCTTATATTTGAGGGAGTAACCTATTCTTAAAATACGCCTGATTATTTACCGTGAAAATCTGTGATGATGAAATTCATTATAATAAAAGTGAAAAGTATACCGACGATGATTACAATCTTTCAGGATTATTTGAATGGGAAAAGGAAAGGATAGAAAAGTATTTTTCAAAGTCAAAAAAGATCTTACTTCTAGCCGCCGGAGGAGGTAGAGAGACAGTGGCATTGATAAGAATGGGATTTGATATTGACAGCTATGAATGCAATAAGAAATTGGTTGATTATGGGAATGTTTTCCTTGAGAAATACACTAAAATTTTAAAATTAAATATTTACCAAAAGACTCCTCTCCCGGTGAATTAAAAAATATGATGGCATCTTCATCGGTTGCGGAGCTTATTCTCATATACGAGGATCGAAAAAGAGGATTGACTTTCTGGAAAAAATTCAACCATTCTTAAATAAAGAAGCACCTTTTATGATTTCATTCCTGACAAAGGAAGAAAAAAGTCGCCAGGAAAAAATAACAAAAAAAGTAGCTGACTTTTTCAGGTTATTGAGAAATAAAGATAAAATTGAACCCGGAGACAGATTACAAGCTTCTTTTGTCCCGAGTTTGACAGTTAAATGGGATTGGGGCTTCTGAAACCCGCATAAAATGGTGATTCTTACTCCCAATTTTCGAAAATGTAGTGAACAATATTATAGGATAGTTTTTTACTGTATTGGTTTAGTGTTATATTTATGTCGTTAAGACACGACTATGTACATAAAGATAACAAAGAATCAGCGGGGTTATACCTACTATCATCTTGTAGAGGCCTACAGGGAAGATGGTAAGGTCAAGCAAAGGACACTGATGTCCTTGGGCAGAGTTGAAGAAAATAAACTGGAGCAACTGTCCGAAGCAATCAGTAAGCATCTTGAGACAGTTAGCATTTTGAGTCTTTCGAAGGAAATAGACATTGCTGATACGTATATACTTGGGCCACTGCTGGTTTTAGAGAGGATGGTGGAGGCAATGGGTATAAAAGCAGCTCTGCAAAATGTACTTTCTCAACATAAAAAGCTTCATTTTGATTTTGAGAAAGTTGTCTTTACTCAACTCTGCTCACGGTTCATTAAGCCTGTATCAAAACTTTCTCTTTACGATAACTGGGTTGGCCGGATGTATCCGGAAATGATAGACCATCAGGTTGACCTGCAACATATCTATCGGAGCCTGGATATTCTGGCTGATCACAAGGAAGAGATCGAGAAATTTATTTACCAGTGGAAGAAGGATCTGTTCACCATTAACGTTGATGTCGTTCTGTATGATTTGACAACCTTACGTTTTGAAAGTACCAGGGAGGATCTGGGAGAACTGAGAAGATTTGGTTACAGTAAGGAAATGCGTACCGATTGTACCCAGGTTGTATTAGGGCTGCTTACCGATACAGATGGTATACCTTTATGTTTTGAGATACATCCCGGGAACACGTTTGAAGGGAAAACCCTCCAGGGGATAGTTGAAAAGATGCGGGGTAAATTTTTAATCCGCAGGTTTATTTTTATTGCTGACCGGGGATTGTTCTCCTTCGAAAACCTTGACCACATACGTGCTGACAAGGGTGAGTTTATCGTTGGATTAAAAATGGGTTCGATGAGTAGATTGCGTCAGGAAGAATACTTTGACTTGTCTAAGTTCATGTGGATAAACGAAAAACTTGCTTTTTATGAAACCACCCTGAATGAAGATCGTTGTATCATTACATGGTCAAAATCAAGATCTGACCGGGATCGTAAAGCCAGAGAAGACATACTGGAAAAAATAACTCAGAAACTTGCTGAAGAAAAAAAGCTGACCAAAAAATTTATCACTAACCGCAGTTACAAAAAATACCTCAGGATAGAAGGGAAAGACCACTGTGAACTCAATCACAGAGCCATCGCCGAGGAAGCAAAAAAAGACGGCTTTTTTGGGATCATTACCAATGTCGGCTCAATGGAAGCTTCAGAAATCGTAACTCATTACAAACAATTATGGAAAATCGAAGATGCCTTTGGAGAGATCAAGGGAACGCTCAAGACCCGTCCTATGTTCCATTGGACTGACAAGAGAATTATCGGACATCTGATGATGTGTTTTCTGGCATATCTGTGTGAAGCCCAACTAACAAAGTTACTTAGAGAAAGTGCCGGGAATCTTGAGAAAAAGTCAATTGAAAATAAAATTATCCGTACAAGAGAATTGACAGTGGTTCAGGCAATGGATGAACTGAACCGGGTTATGGCAATCCCAGTAAAAGTTAGAAAACAAACCATTTGGGTTAGAACAGACATACCTCCCAATGCCCAAAATCTGATAAAAACTATCGGGATGAGAATCCCACCAAAAATATTACGGAAAACAGAAATGTAGTGGCACAAAATTTTTTTGCGTGAGTAATGCATTTAATATTAACTAGTTGAAAAAATCAACTGTCAAACTCGGGAATTACCTCGATCGTAAGAATAGTAAAAATAAGAAGGACCTATATTGTTGGTTTCTCTAACGAAGGTAAATGCGAAATCCGGATGATCAAAATTGAGACTATCTGAAAGGTCCATTGGAAGTTCAGGCTTATCATCGGGCAGTACGTTATTATTTAGCAAACTTGACATTGATGGTCTCGTTTGACCATGTTCACAGGCATCTTCAATCATCCAAGTTACTCCTCCATCCTTACTACGGGCGTATTTATCACTTCTTTTGCTTTGATCGAGAGTATGTACAGATCCTTCTCCCGAGTTTGACAGTTAAATGGG
>DNOQ01000278.1 GCA_003501665.1 Bacteroidales bacterium
AATTGAGGAAAAAAGCAATAATGCTAATTGATACTCTGATGTCACATGTGGTCAAAAACAATTTGTATCTTATCGACTGGAACGGAGAACCTACATTATGGGGCAAATGGAATCCTGAATATGTCAATGCCCGACCGGAAATGGTTGGAGACCGCAAGCTTAATTCATCAAACATTATCGGGATGCTTCAGACAGCTTATCATTTTACAGGCAAGGAGAAGTACAGGGACAAAGCATTTTATCTGATGAGAGAACATGGCTATCTTGAGAATCTTATGCGCCCGTTCGGGGAGATTGGTCCTGCCCCTGAAACCGCTGATGCGTGGAGCAGGATGTTGTCGGAGGAGTGGAACCATTCCGACGATGAAATGTATTATTGCGGTTACTGGGGATTGTACCGTTATGCTTTCAACGATACCCTGAAAATAATGTATAAAAAAGCAATTCTCGATCACTGGGAAACTGAAAGACCGGAAAAGGAAGGATTATGGAATATCATGACAGCCCTGACCGGAGTTCCGGAGTTTGACCTGGAAGAAGCCATCTGGTATCTTAAGGAATATCCTCTTGATTTGACTGACTGGTCAGTCAATAACAGTCACCGCAGGGATATAGAATTAATTGATCCGGATTTCAGGGGACAAACAACAAATGAGGTTCTGCCTCCTGATGAATTGCCGATTGCACGTCATAATGCAAACCGGTTTGACCTTGATGGCAAAGGTGCAGGGAGAAGGGAGTATAGCGCAGGGGATATATGGCTGCTTCCATACTGGATCGGGAGATATCTGGGAGTAATTGGTGAAACCGAAAAAGAGTATACTAAATAATCCGGGTTGCTGGCTACTGGTTGCTTGTTGCTGGTTGTTTAACTATGAATATCAATTATTACTTTATTAAATGAAAGTTTTCAGTAAAATCTGATATTTTCTTATTATTCAGCTGTTTAACCAGCAACCAGCAACTTAAGTTAATTAGCGTCTGTCCATAAAGTAAGATGTTTCTAATTTAGTATTAATATCGAACAAGGATTAACGATTTTTGATTTTAGAAGTAGAATGATAATCAGTCAATTATGCTAAACTTCATAAATCGTTAATCGATGTTCCTTGTTCTTAAACAAAAAAATGCCACTTTAAAGACAAACACTAATTAACTCCCGGCTTTATTCCCCTGATACTTCTTCATTACCTCCTTCCAGGTAGTTATAATTATATCATTCTTTTTAAAAAAATCTTTGACAACCGGATCGGAAAACATTTCGGCTTCCCATACCCGCTGCTGCCACGAATTTGTTATGGTTTTCAGATTCTCTGTTTCAACAGAAGGATGAAAAATGATCTCTGTTAACCCGGGCTTCAGCGAAGATACAAGTGCAAAAAAATTATCACGCTTTTCCTCATAGGTCTTTCCGTTGGGAACACTTGAGAAATTATCAAGTTTCGGCAGGGGATATTGATCCAGAAATTCCACCACCTCGCTGGTTATCGGGTAACCTTCCTTCCTGAAATTTTCAGCTATGACCGTATCTGAAAGATCAATGGCATTTGCGGGAAGGTTATATTCCTGAGCTATCCTGAGAAAAACCTTAAGGTAATCTATTGAACCGTAGAGTGTACCCATATGCGTATCGATATGTGTAGGACTGAATCCCATTCCAAGCACCTTATCAATCTGAGCCCTTATTTCTGTCTCAACCTCTTCCGCAGAGGCATGCATCAGAACCTGGGGTACATCATGCCACATTTTCCCTTCCGGATCGATCAGTCCCGGAACTTTTTCCGGGTCAGAAACAGTACCCCAGCGCCATGTTTTCCATTCGCTGGTAAGGGTAAGATGAATTCCCAGATCAGGTGATTCCTGAGTTTTGGCCCATACTATCAATTCCTCTGCAAACGGACACGGAACCATTACCGCGGCCGATTGAATATCTCCGGTCTCAAAATATCTTCGTACTGCAATATTCGCTTCATCACACATGCCGGCATCATCACAGTGCAGCAGAATAACTTTCTTACCTGCAGGAAATCCAAGTTTTTCAGCATTGGTCCCGGGTTTATCAGCGCCACATGAAACCGTCAGAAGCAGTATTGTCAATAATGACCCGACAGTCAGCGTCGGTGAGTTCTTTTGTGTTCTCATTTTATTTAGTTTTAATTATCATTTCCCCTGTCCGATAATTCAATTTTTTCATCCCGCGTGGTATTGATCCGGAATAATTTGAACAGATCAACTACAACTATAGGAATGAGCGACATCCCCAGAACAATAATCCAGTGTTTAAGATCCATTGTAGTCAGTCTGAAAGCATTGTTTATCGGCGGCACCAGTAATACCACAAAAGCCATGGCGGCAGAAATAAGAATAGCTCCGATAAGAGGTTTATTTTTCATGGGATTCGTTGCCAGTGACAACCTTGTTGTGGAATGTATATTACGGACATGTACGAGCTGGGCGAACATAAGCGTCGCAAAAGCCATTGTCTGGCCCAGTACAATGCCCTGTTCCCGAAGTCCCATAATAAATGCAACAAGTGGAATAGCCCCGATCATTATCCCCTGATAAATTATCCGCCATACCATACCGTTTGTCATGAAACCTCTTTTGGTTTTTCGTGGTTTTCTGCTCATAATGTTCTGTTCGGCAGGATCAACACTCAGCGCCAGTGCAGGAAGGCTGTCAGTCACAAGGTTCACCCAGAGTATATGTATGGGTAATAGTGGTGCACCGAGGTTAAATACGGATGTTACCAGAAGAAGGAAAATTTCACCAACGTTGCACGATATCAGGAACTGGATAGCTTTCAGGATGTTATCATAGATCCTTCTGCCTTCCTCGACAGCTGAAACTATTGTTGCAAAATTATCATCGGTAAGCACCATATCTGCCGCCCCTTTAGCAACATCTGTTCCTACAATACCCATTGCTGCCCCGATATCTGCCTGTTTCAAGGCAGGTGCATCATTGACACCATCACCTGTCATGGCAACAATTTCCTTATGCGCCTGCCAGGCTTTGACAATTCTGACCTTATGTTCGGGAGCGACTCTTGCATAAACTGAATATTTTGATACATTTTCAGTGAATTCTTCATCACTGATCCTTTCAAGTTCGGCGCCGGTTATAGCAACATTCCCTTCCTTATATATCCCTATTTCACGGGCAATAGCCAGGGCTGTGTTTTTATGATCCCCGGTGATCATAACCGGTCTTATACCTGCCGTATTACATTTATGAACAGCATCAATCACTTCAGGCCTGGCTGGATCGATCATTCCCAGCAATCCGATAAAAATAAGTTCATTCTCCAGCCCTATTATTTCGTTATTCTGAGGTACCTCATACAGATCCTTATAGGCCATTGCAAGAACACGCAATGCTGAATCCGCCATTTCTTCATTATTTTTCCTTATCAGATCTATATCCTG